>CACFJZ010000013.1 GCA_902566725.1 uncultured marine group I thaumarchaeote | reverse complement strand
GAGTTTAATTCTCTTTTAACTACAACTGGTTTGTGACTGATTCTGACATTTGTGGTGTCTGTAAAGGAGTTGGTACAATTGAGCTAATTGACTCTCAATGTCCTTTTTGTAATGGTACTGGTGAAAATTCCACTGCTGCTGAAAGTTATATGAAATCACACATCTGTCAATGCATCTTTCTTGATAGAAAGATGTGTCCTATCTGTGGAAAGAAATGTCATCATGATACTCCACATCGTCCAAAAATTAGACTTAGCCCCATCAACTAAGGCATTGGAGGTAGTTCACTTTTCTTACCATGTCCACCTGAACCAAACTTACAATAGAAGCACAAGTCTGATTGCATGTGAGTCAAATGTTCGATATGTATTGCACCAATTTTTAATGCAATCTTTGTAAGAATTTTGTACTTTAATGGCATAGCAGGAATTACTTCCTTGATGTACACTTGATAGTGCTCTGGACAAAATTTCAAAGTAACACGGGCCGCATCAGATCCTGTCTCATTGACTTGCTTTGCAAAATTTATCTGCTCTCTGATATACTCATGTTTTGGACAAGGGCAATTTTTTCCACCTGGGTGTTTATACGCAGGTGTATTTTTCCAATCAAAATCTGGAAATTCCTTTTCAAAATCATCCATTCTTCTTCTAATTGTATATAATTAATAAAATTAGATCAATTTTCCCTCTAAAAATAATCAAAATCTACATAAACCCCTCAAATGACGTGAAATCATGGCAACAGCAAAAAAATCAACTAGTAAAAAACCAACTAAAGCTGATCTAGAAGCCAAAATCGCTGATCTAGAAGCTAAATTGAATAAATTAGCTGCTGCAACTGAAGCTCCTAAACCAGCTCCAAAACCAGCAGAAGCTCCTAAACCAGCTCCAAAACCAGCTGAAACTGCTCCAAAACCAGCAGAAAGACCAGTAGCTCAAGTAAAGCCAAAAGGTACTTTACCAAAAGGTATGGAGACTGCTCCAAAACCAGCAGAAGCTCCAAAACCAGCAGAGACTGCTCCAAAACCAGCAGAGAAAGCATCACCAGCTCCACTCCACGAGAGATTCCGTGAAATCCCAACTGGAAACTGGAACACACAAAAAGTTGCTATCACTGGTTACACTGCACCAAGTAACAGATACTTTGGTAGTAGAGGTCTAGCAGCACAAGTTCAAGTCACTCCAACAAACTGGAATGATCAAAAAACCAAAATCACTGGTTACACCGCACCAGGAAACAAGTACTTTGCAACAAAACAAAGACTTGCTTATCATCCAGAGGCCAAAAAATTTGGTACATGGATTAATGATGCTCCTGCAAGTGGACAAGCAAAATCTGCTCCACCTCCAAAACCAAAAGATCCAAAAGAGGTCTATGCAGCAGAAATGAAGGCAAAAGGTAAAACATTACCAAAAGGCTTCTAAAACTTCTAGAAACTCCTTTTTTCATTTTATCATGATTAGAGAAATCTGTACTTTTTAGAATTCTTACAAACTTTTGTTTGATTTATTGAAAAAATTTTATGGCATTGCATAATGCAAATAAGCAACTTATTCCCTAATCCACTAATGGCGACAGCTAAAAAGCGTACAACAACTAAACGTAAAACAACAACTAAACGTAAAACAACAACTAAACGTAAAACAACAACACGCAAATCAACATCTTCAAGAAAAACTAAAGCAGATTTAGAAGCCAAAATCGCTGAATTAGAAAAGCGATTAACAAGTCTTGCTGCAGGTGCTGAAGCAAAACCAGCTCCAAAGCCAGCAGAAGCTCCTAAACCAGCTCCACCTCCACCAAAGCCAGCAGAAGCTCCTAAACCAGCTCCAAAACCAGCAGAGAAAGCACCTCCAGTCCCATTAAATGAGAGATTCCGTGAAATCCCAACTGGAAACTGGAACACACAAAAGGTTGCAATCACTGGTTACACTGCACCAGGTAATCGTTACTTTGGTAGTAGAGCATTGGCTGCAGAAGTAAATGTCACTCCATCAAACTGGAATGATCAAAAAACCAAAATCACTGGTTACACTGCACCAGGAAACAAGTACTTTGCAACAAAACAAAGACTTGCTTATCATCCAGAAGCCAAAAAATTTGGCACATGGATTAATGACGCTCCTGCAAGTGGACAAGCAAAAACTGCTCCACCACCTCCACCACCTCCACCACCACAACCTGAACCTCAGGCAAGTGGTCAAAGTACATCTAGTGGAAGCGATGGAAAATCAAAACAAGAGCAACTTGAAGACTATGAAAAAGACTATCTAGCACGTTTAGAACAAAAGAAAATCGATGATGCAAAAGCAGCAGCCGAAGAAGCAGCAGCAGAAGCAAAAGCCGCAGCAGCAGCATCTGCCGCAAAATCATCACAAGGTACTTTACCAAAAGGATTCTCCCCTCCAAAACCTGCAGAAGCTCCAAAGCCTGCAAGTAGAGGTACTTTACCAAAAGGCTTCTAGATCTCTAGAAACTTCTTTTCTTTTATTTTTGAAATGCTTCTAAAACTTCCTTTGAATGTCCTTTTGGTTTTACTTTAGGAAATACTTTGAAAATCTTTCCTTTTTCATTTACTAAAAATGTACTACGATTAATTCCCATGAATTCTCTACCCATGAATTTTTTTAATCCCCACACTCCAAACTTTTTACAGACTTCAGTTTCAACATCTGCAAGTAAAATGTAAGGTATTCCCATCTTATCACAAAACTTCCTATGTGATGTTACATCGTCTTTACTTATTCCAATAACTTCGATCCCTTCTTTTTGAAATTTTTTATAATCTTTAGAAAATTCATCTGCTTCAGTTGTACATCCCGGAGTAAAATCTCTTGGATAAAAATACACAACAAATTTTTTTCCTTTGAACTGAGATGATTTTATCACTTTTCCATCTGCATCTTCTAATTGGAATTTTGGAACTGCTTTTCCCTCTTCGATCATATTTTGGAGTGAATTTTTCCAGATAAATATTCTTTGAGCAAAAATTGACTAGTATGTTTTATATGGATATAAAATTCGACAACGAATATGGTTAATCCACGAGCATGGCTTGCTGAAGCAATTGCAACATTTGGTCTAGTGTTCTTTGGACCATTATCTGTAATTTTATCTGCAGCATGGTTTGGTGAAGGATTATCCACTGAAGCAATTATCTTCATATCACTAGGACATGGTGGAATTATTGTTCTAATGGTATATGCATTTGGACACGTATCTGGTGCGCATATCAATCCTGCAGTCACTATCCCTATGATGATCTTAAAGAAAATTAGTGTCAAAGATGGAATTGGATACATCTTATTCCAAATTATGGGTGCAATTATTGCAACTCTGTCATTGCAAGCACTATTTCCTGAAATTGGCAAAAAAGTATTCTGGGGTGCACATGGCGGTCCTAGCGAACTGTTAGGAAATAGTATGATGTCTGGTTTGGCAGTTGAAATAATTCTAACATTCTTCTTACTGGTTGTCATCTTCATGACTGCTGTTCATAAAAAAGCACCAAAACAGATCTATGGTGGTGCAATAGGCGGAATGGTATTCTTACTACACTTAGTTGGTGTTCCATTAACTGGTGCATCTATGAATCCTGCACGTTCTTTCTCTCCTGCTGTAGTAGCTGGCGATACAGGTTTATGGGAAGTTCAATGGTTGTATTGGGTAGGTCCAATTATTGGCGGTATTATTGGTGCTGTAATAATGCATTATATCTATACAAAACCAGCTGAAAAAGAAGCATAATTCTTTTCCAAACGTTTTTAACAATTTTTCCAAGTAAGTTAATGGGTTCGTAGCTCAGCATGGATAGAGCGAGTGCTTGCGGAGCATTAGGTCGGGGGTTCGAATCCCTTCGGATCCGTTTTTGATATTAATTATTGACGGCAAAAATTACCTAGAAACAAAAATTCTATGTAATTTTTTGGTAAAATAATAATACTTTAAATGATTTCAGGATGGAGAATTTCGGATGTTAAAAGATAAGATTGAAAATCTAAAAAAAGAAAAAGATGTAGTAATTCTTGCCCATAATTATCAAATTCCTGAAGTTCAGGATGTTGCTGATTTTGTTGGTGATTCACTGGGTCTTGCCCGTCAAGCCGCAAAAACTCCTCACAAGACAATATTATTTTGTGGAGTTCACTTTATGGCTGAAACTGCTGCAATTATTAGTCCTGAGAAAAAGGTTCTAATTCCTGATGTTGCCGCAGGTTGTTCACTTTCTGATTCAATTACTCTTGATCAATTAAAAAAATGGAAACAAGAACATCCAAATGCAATTGCAGTAGGTTATGTAAATACAACAGCTGAAATAAAATCTGAATTAGATTATTGTTGTACTTCTTCTAATGCTGTTAATGTCGTAAAAGCAATCCCTGAAGATAAAGAAATTCTATTTCTGCCTGACATGTTCTTAGGTTCCTATGTGGCAAAGATGACTGGTAGAAAAAATATGTCTATTTGGGCCGGAGAATGTCATGTTCATGCTGGAATAACTCCTGAACATGTCAAAGAAAAATTAAACACTCTAAATCAAGCAGAATTCTTAATTCATCCTGAATGTAGTTGTACAACTCCTATGATGTATGATGTTGCAAATGGAAGTTACAAATCAAACCAAGTGCAAATTTTATCTACTGAAGGAATGATGAATCATGTTAAAAATTCAAAATCAAATGAGTTTGTAGTTGCAACTGAAACCGGCATTTTGTATAGAATGAAACAGCAAAACCCTACAAAAAAATTCATTCCTGCTTCTGAACAAGCCGAATGTGAATATATGAAAATGATTACTTTGGAGAAAGTCTACAATTCACTACTTAACGAAACTACTATTGTTACTGTTCCAAAGGATACTGCTGATAAGGCTAGATTGGCAATTGAAAGAATGTTGTCTATAAGTTAAGAAATTTCTAAGCTCAGATCAATTCCATCTACTGAATTTGTAATACTTCCAATTGAAATCATATCTACATTTGTTTTTGCATATTTAGCAATATTTTTTGAATTAATTCTACCTGATGCTTCTAAAACAACTTTCTTTCTTAATTGCAATTCAGTTAATTTTTTTATTGTTTTGTTAATCTGTTCAGGTGAAAAATTATCTAGCATGATTATGTCTGCGCCCATTTGTGCACACAAAATTGCATCTCTTTGTGTTTCTACTTCAATCTCAATTTTCCCTCTTGTTTTCTTTGCTTTACGTAAAATGCTCTCAATAGATTTTTCCACTGCCAGATGATTATCTTTAATCATAATCATCTCATTGAGTGTCATTCGATGTTTTTCCCCTCCTCCTATCTTTACTGCCTCTTTATCAAAGAATCTTAGTCCGGGTGCTGTTTTTCTTGTTGCGAAAAGTTTTGATTTTGAACCTGTTTGTTTAATCTGTTTTTTTAGATTATTTGTTTGAGTTGCAATACCACACATTCTTGAAAGTAAATTCAGTACAGTTCTCTCACATGTTAAAACATCTTTTGCATTGCCATTTATTATTAAAATTGTTTGATTTGCTTTTGCCAAACTTCCATCTTTTTTGTTAATCTTTACTTTACATTTTTTAAATGAAAAAAGTTCTTTTGCAAATCTTGTTCCAGCTATAACTGTTTTCTCTCTTGTAATGATTCTAGATGTTATCTTCTTTTTTTCTAATAATTTACTTGTGATGTCACCATTTCCAACATCTTCATCTAAAAATCGTTTTAATTCTCTTTTTGGAGAATATTTCAATTTACGTTACCTTTAATGCATACTTTCCTGGTTTGTCAATTCCAAGCGTACTTGCAATCTTTGATGCAGTTGGTTTTACAACTAAAACTATGCCATTCCAATCTGGTGATAAATCAGTTGATTTACAAACAGGACATACCTTTGCTGTTGTAACACATCTACATTGTCTACATGCTAATTCTTTTGCCAATTATTTTTCCTCTACTGCAATCTCTTCTGCGTCAACTTCTTCGCCATTTGCTTTTGCAATCTCTTCTTTAATCCATTCTTCTGTTCCTAAGAATGGTTGTCTACATGTAATTCCAATTTTTCCCATTGTTGCTGCTTTACCTAATGACACTGCTGTAATTCTTGTTCTTAACATGGAACCAACTTTTAATGTTCTACCACTTTGATTTGCAATGATCATTCCTGATGCAACATCGCTCTTCAAATAATCATCCATCACTTGTGACAAATGTAAAAGTGCGTCAGTTGGTCCAATTCTTACAAATGCACCAAAGTCTGTAATGTCTACAATCTCTCCTTGAACGATCTCTTGTAATTTTGGATAAAATGTTAATGCATTAAATTCTACTCTGTGGAAAGTACCTCCGTCTCCTGGTATCATCTTTCCCATTGGTTCCACTTTTGCATCCATCACCATGATGATGTATCCTAAATCTTGGTTGATCATACTCTCATATTTTGATTTTAGAATACTTTCTGCTGCTTTCTTCAAAGTTGTTCCAAATAGACTAGGTGGAATTCTTACAATATCGACTAGAGTTGAAACCGAAAACAATTGCAATTTTTTGATGGAATTTTTATTTATGAACCTTTGGGTAATTTTTGGGATTTTTTTCAAAAAATTTCAATTTTCTATCATATCTTAACCCAAAATTAGCATCAAACATACAATTAGTTCGGACTAAGTTAATCATATTTTAAATAAAGAGAATCTGTAATCTGCACAATGGTTGGAGTAGATCAAGTATTAGAAAAACTGGCAACAGTAATTGATCCTGATTTGAAAAAGGATATTGTTTCCATGGGAATGATTAAAGACTTGGAATTGAATTCAGGTGATTTGAAATTTACTTTGGAATTAACTACTCCTGCATGTCCATTTAATGATGAAATTGAAGCTGACGTTAGAAAAGCTATTGATGATATTGATGGTATCGAAAATTTTGATATGAAAGTTACTGCAAAAGTGATGGAAGGCCGTTCATTAGATGCTGATGAAGCTATGGCTACTGTCAAAAATGTAATTGGTGTTGCAAGTGGAAAAGGTGGAGTAGGAAAATCTACAGTCTCATTAAATCTTGCACTTGCATTATCACAAACCGGTGCAAAGGTTGGATTACTTGATGCAGATATCTACGGTCCAAGTATTCCATTAATGCTAGGAATGAAAGATGGTGCAATGGAAGTTGAAGATAATAAATTACAACCTGCTGAATTTAATGGTCTAAAAGTTGTATCTTTTGGATTCTTTGCTGAACAAGAACATCAAGCAGCAATTTATCGTGGACCTATAATCTCTGGAATTTTAAAACAATTTCTAGTTGATACAAACTGGTCAAATCTTGATTATCTAATTGTAGACTTACCTCCTGGCACAGGTGACATACCTCTAACTTTGGCACAAACAATCCCAATTACTGGAATTCTTGTTGTAACAACTCCTCAAGATGTTGCAAGTAATGTGGCAGTAAAAGCAATTGGTATGTTTGATAAACTAAATGTTCCATTATTGGGCGTTGTCGAAAACATGAGTTACTTTGCATGTCCTGATTGTACAAAGAAACATTACATTTTTGGCAATGGTGGAGCAAAAAAAATTAGTGAAAAACATGAAATTCCATTCTTAGGAGAAATTCCATTAAACTCTGGAATTATGGAAGGTTCTGATTTGGGTAAACCTGTCATGATGACAAATTCTGAATCGCCAAGTGCTGATGCATTTAGAATTGCTGCAAAAAATGTTGCAGCACAATGTAGTATTGTTGCAGCAAAACTACAAGAAGAAATGCAAGCTGAAGCACAAACTGAAACTCAAACAGATACCCCTGCAAATTAATCTCTTGTTCTTACCAGAAAACCTTCGCAACGAATTAAAAATTCCTCTAGGAAAACTAATCACAAATGATTACTCTGAAAAAGAGGATTATATTCGAAAAATCTATTCTGAAAAAGTTGTAATAACTGTAGGAGATGCAACCTCTGAATTACTATTACGAATGGGTCTAATCCCCTTATTACACATCATTGATGGGCAAGAAAAACGTGAGAAACGTTCTCTTCCTTTAGCAGATGCAATAAACACCGAATTGTCTGTTAAGAATAATCCTGGAGAAATAAGTGTTGAAAGCTTTAATCTTGTAAAAAACATCTTTGAAGAAAAACCTCCAATTAGGTTAGTAGTAGATGGTGAAGAAGATCTTTTAGTATTACCTGTTTGTCTATTTGCTCCTAAAAATTCAGTTGTAATGTATGGACAGCCAAATGAGGGATTGGTTGTCGCTGAAATTACTAATGAAGTACGAGACAAGGTTCAAAAAATAGTAAATCAAATGAAATAAGGGATGATGAGACGGTGGCTGTATGACTTGTGATTACAACACTAAACTCTGACCATCTTTTACATTTAGCCAAGATCATTTGACATTCTTCAATAAAGTCTAAAATTTTTAATCTAGTCATGAAGTTGGATGATGAACTCCGTTTAGTGATACTTGAAAAAGTTGGTATCTATTCAAAACGATTCTCTACTCCTGAGCCACAAGTGTTTTTCACAAACAAGGAAGTGATGGCTGCACCAAAAGAAATTACTGAGGGATGTAGAACTACCGCCTACAAGTACTATGGCGTCTCATATATGGAAAAAAACACAATTTTCATCAATGTAAAAAAAATCCCTGATGAAAAGACTTTGGAAAATACAATCGTTCATGAATTGATCCATCAAAGATTCCCATATCTGAGTCATGGAAAGCGATTCAACAAATTAGTCCGTCAGGGACTTAGAGGAAAGACATTTGATCCATACAAGAAAAGAAATTCTTCTCAAATCTCTTGTTGATTTATATTCTTCAGGGATTCGTTTTTCAAATATAAGATGGCTACTGATAATTTTCTGGGTTTGCCTATAGAGGTAATTATTCCAATTCTTGCCGCAATTGCATCATTTGCAGTTGCAGCCGGATATACTGGTTGGGTTGCCAAACAAAACCCTGGCACAAAACAAATGCAGGAAATATCTGAAGCCGTAAGAGTTGGTGCAGCAGCATTTTTGAGACGTGAGATGAGAATTATTGTTCCAATAGCAATTGGATTATCTGTTATCATTGGATTCTTTATTGGTGATTCAAACGGAATTGCTTTTGCAGTAGGTGCAACACTTTCTGCAGTTGCAGGATTTATTTCACTAAAAGTTACAGTTAAAGCTGCAGTAAGAGCAGCACATGCAACAGGTTCTGGTTTAGGAAAAACTTTTGCTATTACATTTAGAGGCGGTGCAACAGTAGGTCTTGCAGTTCCTGCAATGGCATTAGCTGCAACCGCAATTTTGTACATGATTTATCCAAACCCAATTACAATTGCCGGTATCGGAATTGGTGCAAGTTTAATTGCATTGTTCATTCGAATCGGTGGTGGAATTTTCACAAAGGCAGCAGATATGGGTGCAGACTTGGTAGGAAAAGTAGAAGCTAACATACCTGAAGATGATCCACGAAACCCTGCTACAATTGCAGATAACGTAGGTGATAATGTTGGAGATGCAGCAGGCATGGGTTCAGACGTATACGAATCATACATTGTAACAATTTTGGCATCATTATTAATCGCAGCACTAATTGGTTCACCTGAAAACTTTGCATATCCAATCTTAATTGGAGCATCTGGATTAGTAGCATCAATCATTGGTACAGCAACAATTGGCTCAAGAAAGATTACTGATGTTATGAAGCCATTGAATATTTCATTTTATGTTTCAGCAGCAATCGCAATTGCACTAAACTTTGTATTTACTTACATGATTTTGGGAACAACTCCAATTGCTTACGCATTATTTGCATCTACTGTAATTGGTGTAATTCTGGTTCCAGTTATACAAAAAATTACAGACTATTATACAAACGCAAACTCTAAACCTGTTGTAGAAATTTCTGAATCCGCAAAGTGGGGTTACGCATCTCTAACATTGATGGGAATTATCAAAGGATTACAATCAACCGGACCATTCATGATTGCACTCGTTGCAGCAATTATAATTTCATTTGCAGTCACATCTGCAGCAGCACCTGAAGGTACTGATCCATTACTATATGGAATCTTTGGAACATCACTAACTGCAATGGCTATGCTGTCTCTAGCAGGAATTGTTCTTTCAATTGATGCATTTGGTCCAATCGCAGACAATGCAGGTGGTATTGTAGAAATGACAGAAATGGGTGAAGAAAATCGTAAAATCACTGATGAAATTGACGCAGTCGGAAATACGACAAAGGCTGTAACCAAAGGCTTTGCAATTGCCAGTGCAGCACTCGCAGCATTAGCAATGATTCAAGCATTCCAATTCGAAGCATCACACTATTTCCAAGACATGGTAATTGATTATGGATTATCAAACCCATCCGTTATCATTGGATTATTAGTTGGTGGATTAATTCCATTTATCATTACAGGCCAATTAATCAGCGGTGTAGAACGTGCAGCAAAGAAAATGGTCTATGAAGTAAGAAGACAGTTCAAAGACGATCCTGAAATTTTAACTGGTAAATCAAAACCAGATTATGCAAAATGTGTAGATGTAGCAACACTTGCATCAATTGGTGAATTATGGAAATCCGCATCAGTTGCTGTAGCCGCACCAATCATTGTTGGCGTATTGTTAGGTCCATCTGCAGTTGCAGGTCTCTTAATGGGCGCAGTTGTATCTGGAATCTTCTTGGCATATCACTTGGCAAACACTGGTGGTGCATGGGATAACGCAAAGAAACTCATCGAAATGAAAGGTGAAAAGGGTACTGAAGAACACAAAGTCGCTGTAGTCGGTGATATCATTGGTGATCCTTACAAAGACACAGCAGGTCCTGCACTTAACACAGTAATCAAACTCTTAAACACAATTGCAATTGTATTCGTTCCTGTATTCTTTGCAATTATTGTATTATAGAATATTTAGAACATTTTTACTTCTGAAAATCAAATTTTTGTTGTGGATTACAAACTTTGGGATGATTTAGCAGCTGATTATGATAAAAGTGTAGAAGATAATCAAACTCCGATAATTACTAACTATCTAAAAAGAGAAATTGAAATCCTAACTTCAATCTGTAGTAAAATTACCAATTCTGCCAAAAACTATTCAATTATTGATATGGGTGCAGGTACCGGAAGAGTACTTTTTGCCCTTGACAAAAATCTAAAGAATAATTCTCTCGAATTCATTGGAGTTGAAGTCTCAGAACCTATGTTGGAACGTGCAAATCAAAAAAATCAAACTCATAACACTTTATCAAATATTGAATTTCTAAAACATGATCTAACTGAATCAAATTTACCTGAATATTTTGAATCTTCTGGACCTGCTATAGTGATGTGTCTATACAATACATTGGGTGTCATTCCCTCGGATAAACGTCAGATGTTTGTTGATAATATGAAACGTATTGCAGGAGATGATGGTTTGACCATACTTACTGCTTTTAATGGTGATGACTTTGGATTTGTGGCACCAAAAATGTATCATCCTATGATACCTATGATTAAACAAATCGATGATAATTCTTTTGATGAAAAAAACAGAATTTTCCAAAATAATCTTGGTTTCCATAGTCAATGGTTTAAACAAAATGAATTAAAATCTCTACTACGTACTGAAGTCGATCCTATTTCAATAGATGTCAAAATTGATGACAAATTACATACATTTGGAAACGTCTATCTAGATAGAAAAATAAAATAAAAAAAGATTACAGAATTAACAGCCTTCCATCTTTTGGATGAAGTAGCCTTTTTCTTTAATCTCGTTTTCTACTGGTTCTGGGGCACCCTGTGTGTGACAGAATTGGCATTCCTCTCCTGTTACAGTTGCACCTTCCTCACCAACAGTTGCTAGCCATTCTTTTGCATATGCAATAGCTTGGTCATGATCTTGCTTATCGGTGATAACATCGAAATGCATGGTATGACCATCTTTGGCTTTAACATAAGTGTCGTAGACGTGTATGTCCATGTTGATGAATCAAAATGAGTTCTATTTAATTTATGACTCTGTTATTGGAATCTGTTTCACGTTCTCATTTTCTAAAATGAAACAGTTCATCTCTTTTGTCACACCAGAATAAATTATCCATGGGAATGGATTTACTCTCATGAATTTTTTATCTGTTTCAGAGGGATGTGCTTCTGATTCTGGATGTGAATGAAATATACAAACTATTTCCATCTTTGATTCTTTTGCAATTTGATCTACTCGAAATTCTTCGTCTGGTGAAATTGTAAATGTGGCTCTGGATTTCTCAGTATTTTCTGTCAAAAATAATTTTTTAACAATCCAATTTTTTTCATCTTCATTTCCAATTAAAATTGCACATGATTCGTATGGTTTTTCAGATTCTGCATATTTTGCTAATTCTTGCTTATCCTTATCTGATAATATGATAGTTTTATTCACTATTGTTATTCTGTGGACTCTTCTATAATTATTGTTGATACCATCCATGGGTGTACAATACACAAGTATTCGTAGGTTCCAAGATCTAATTTGTTGGTATCTAACTTGTAAGATTCTCCACTCATAATCATTCCTGAATCAAAAGTCTCTCCAAAGTCTACCGAACTTGTTGCGGTATGTGGTACATCATCTTCGTTAACCCACTCTATGATGTGACCTTGTGATACCCTCGCCTCATCTGGATCATAATCTGGATTTCCTTGTACATCTGAATCTGCTAAAATTGAAATCATGAATAGTGGTCCTTCTGGAATTACTTCTTCTACTACCACTTCTTCAATCTCTTCTGTTCCTGTTGTAACCAAGTATTGTTCAGGACTGACATATCCAAATGCAATCCAAAGTCCAATACCTGTTCCAAACGCAATGATAAAGATCACTCCTACCGGTTTTGCATACATTGGCATCTTCATTGCAAAATATGAAATTACAATTGCTGGAATTGCAATCATAATCAACATTCCTGCAAATAATGGTAATGTTGAGTTCTCTGTCATAGTCGTGGCAAAGGTTGCAAATCCTAAAACAATTGACAGTACTGCTAATGCTGTAGCTTTAGTTCTATTGGATGTGGAAACTCCTCCTTCTAGAATTCCTGCAGCCATTATGATTAATCCAAACATGAATAGAAGTCCGGTTAATGCATGCATTCCATCAATGAATGTATGGGCAATACCTGAATATGATACGACCAAGCCTGCTAAACCAATAGCAGTAAGCCCTCCTCCTGGCATGATTAGATCCCAATTACTCAATTCTGCTTTGATGCTTTCAGAGTATTATTTTATCCTTATGTAACAAAATAGATCGTAATTAGAAGGGAATAAATTCGATATAGCGAGAAATGTGGTATATTGGGAATAAAAGAAATAATTGAAATTTCAAAGCCGAGAATAGTAGTTCTTCTGGTTATTACTGCAGTAACCTCGATGTATGCTGCAAGTAAGCTAATTGGCCCTGAATTAGATATGTGGGGATTAATTCACATCATTATTGCAGGGGGTCTTGCTTCTGCTGGTTCTAGTGCATTGAATCATTACTATGATCGTGATATTGACCCTCTCATGAAAAGAACAAGTACAAGACCAATTCCTTCTGGAAGAATAAAACCAAACTCTGTTTTAATTTACGGATTGGCGGTAAGTGTGATTTCTGTTGTATATGGCGCGTTAGCATTAAACTATGTATCTGCATTTTTTATTGCTCTTGGAATATTCTTCTATGTAATAATTTACACTGCTTGGCTTAAGAGACTAAATTCATCCAATATTGTAATTGGTGGTTTTGCAGGAAGTGCAGCTTCAATGGCTGGTTGGTCTGCTGCAACTGGTTCGATGGATATTTTGGGTTTCTTGATTGGATTTCTTGTATTTGTGTGGACTCCATCTCACTTTTGGTGTCTTGCAATGAAGATGAAAGATGAATATTCAGAAGCAAAAGTTCCAATGTTGCCTGTACTAATCGGAATGCAAAAAACATCAACCTACATTCTGATTAATACTCTAATTCTTCTACCATACTCATTAATGCTTTATGCATTTGGAATGGGTTTGGTATACACTGCAATTGCTGCTGCATCTGGAGGTCTAATGCTTGTATATCACTACAAATTAACCAAATTACCTACCTCTGAATTTGCATGGAAAGCATACAAGGTAACGGCTCCTTACTTGACAATAATTTTCATGGCTGTAGCTTTAGATGCAGCTTTCCACTTTAGAATATAATTTTTATGAACTAGGAAAACTAGCTTCATAATCTTTTTCTTGAGTTTCTTTTATTTGCTCTTCGTATTCATCTTCTTCAATCTTTTCCGTAACTGCTTCAATTCTCCTATTTTCTTTTGTTACCCATGAAACATTAATCAATCCCATAATCTCTAAATCTAAAAGAACTTTATTGAATTTTCCTTCTGTTATAACAGTTCCATCTTTCGTTAAGGCTTTTTCTAATTCTTTATCTGTATAATTCTCTTTTTGTTTGATAATGTCTAATAGGTGATTTCTTATTGGAATTGTCATGTTAATCTATCCGTAAAATGTTTTGTCTGCCTCTCTAGGAATAATACTTGATGCACCTTCTTTAATCTTATCATACCATGTCTCAACCTCTTTTGTGATTGACGGTCTAATCTTTTTCAATCCTGCAGCAAAGTCTTTACTTGAAATCTCTCTTGTATTGTTTTGCATTGCTTCAACTGCTGCTTCTCTACACAAAGATGCTAAATCTGCACCTGAATAACTCTGTGTTGCAACTGCAATTTCATTCAAATCTACATCTTTTGCTAACGGCATTGAATCTGTTAGTATCTTGATAATTTCTAGACGTCCTTTTTCGTCTGGTGGACCAACAAATACATTCAGATCCAATCTTCCTGTCCTCAACATTGAATTATCAATCAAATCTGGCCTATTGGTAATTCCAATTATAACCACTCTTGATGTTGTTCCTTCTTCCATCTCTGTTAACATCTGACTGAGTATATTTTCTCCAATTCCACTTCCTTCTTCCCCATTTTTCATTTTTGCCAGCGAATCTAATTCATCAAAAATAATTACACATGGCGATGATGCTTTTGCTTTTCTGAAAATTTCCCTGATGGCTTTTTCAGATTCTCCTACCCATTTAGATAAAATTTCTGGTCCTCTAACTAAAATCATATTTCCACCGCTCTCCGTTGCTAATGCTCTGGCTAGAATTGTTTTACCACACCCTGGCGGTCCAAATAACAATGCACCTTTTGGTGGTTTTATTCCCATTTTACTAAATTTCTCTGGATCATTCATTGCAACTATCAAATTATCTTGAAGTGTTCGTTTTGATTCTTCAAGACCACCGACATCTTCCCAAAAAACCTTTGAGCGTTCCACATAGAACTCTCTCATAGCTGTAGGGATTACTCCGTGCATCGCATCATAAAAATCAATTAATTTTACTTCCATTGATTGCAGAATTTTTGCAGGAATTTTTTCTGTTTCTAAATCAATTTCTGGCAAATACCTTCTGATGGATCTTATTGCAGCCTCTCTACACAGAGATTTCATATCTGCTCCTGTATATCCGTGTAATTCTCCTGCTAAACTTTTCAAATTAACATCATCTGCAATTGGCATCCCTCTTGTGTGAATTTGCATTACTTCTAATCTTCCATCTGCATTTGGAACTGATATTTCCATTTCTCTATCAAATCTTCCCGGTCGTCTCAAGGCAGGATCAACACTATCTGGTCTATTTGTAGCGCCTAATACTACTACATTTCCTCTGTCAGTTAATCCATCCATTAATGCAAGTAATTGGGCTACGACTCTTTTCTCAACATCTCCGTATGCTTCTTCTCTTTTTGGTGCAATTGCATCTATCTCGTCAATGAAGATGATGCTTGGAGAATTTTCTTTTGCTTCTTTGAAAATATCTCTGAGTTTTGCTTCAGTTTCACCATAATACTTGTTCATTATCTCTGGTCCATTAATTGAATACATTGTAGCATCAGATTCACTTGCCAAAACTTTTGCGAGTAATGTTTTTCCACAACCTGGTGGTCCATATAACAAAACACCACTGTGAGGCTCAATTCCAAGTCTCACAAATAATTCTGGGTGTCTCAGTGGTAATTCTACAATCTCTCGCATAACCTTAATCTCTTCTTGCAATCCTCCCACCTCTTCATATGTAATACGTGATTTTTTATCTTCAGAAACTTCTGAAAGAATTGTTACTGTTGTAGAACGTTCAATACGTACTACTCCTTTTGGGGAAATCTTCTCAATTTTAAAATCCATTGCATTGCCTAAAATCATGACTGAAATCTCATCATTTAGACTCAATGGCAATCCTTTCAATCTATTTTTTACAAAATCAGTAAATTCTTTGTCAACGGTTACTTGATCTGCTACTGGCATTAGTGTAACTGACTTTGCCGGTTTTGTTGAAACCTTCTTAATCTCAACCACATCGCTTAATGCAACTTCTAAATTTTTTCTCGTTTGACCATCAATTCGAATTGTATCCGGATATTTTTCATCCTCATCTGTCGGCCATACTATTGCACATGTTGATTTTTTTGCACTTATCTGAATTACATCTCCTGGTGAAACTTGAAGATAATCCATTGCATCTGGTCCGATTCGAGCTCTTTTTTTTCCAATATCTCTTTGTTTTGCTTCTCCCACTCTCATTTGTAGTGGGTCGACATTTCGAGTCAATTAGACTCCTACTTCATGTCAACTGACATGCGACTCATGTTCAGGACCTCAAATTCACTCACGCCTTCGACTGATTTGACGGATTCTTCTAGGGATTCCATCTTTCCTTCAGCATCATCTAATGTGAATTCTGCTTTGATAAACTCTAATCCAAAAGCTAATGGTTCTTTTGTATGTCTGAGCAATTCTATGTCGTCTTTTAGACTTGATTTAATTTCTTCAACCATTTTTTCCAAATCTACTTCTGTTCCTGTAGGAAGAATTTTTACAATTAACAGTAATTTAGCCATTTTCTATGGTCCCGAAAAGCCACATGATTTGCATGTATATGCTGCTGCGGCTTCTCTACAACTTCCACATCTCCAGATTAATTCGTTATTGCACTCTGGACAGTTGAATTTTACATTGTTGTCCCCTGGCATAATGTGTCTGTTACAGCCATTACATACAGGTAGTGAAATCTTTGGTGAATTTGAATCCAAATCCAACATCTTTGAAGACATACTAAAACCCGCTCTGTTAGGAATTTATACCTTGCTTGAAATTCATGCTTTACTTTGAACTAATCTCTTAATTTCTCCCCCTAACAATGCTTGCATTGTATTGAAGGTTCCTTTCATACCTAATAATCTCAGAATCGAACTTGTATGAAAATCAAAATCTTCTTTATTTGAAATCTCTTCTTCAATCTCTGGTGTTATTGATTTGAATAATTTATTCACCGTATCATTATCTAATCTAGCAAGTACTTTTCTAGCCAAATTCTGCTTTTCAAATTCTTTCCCAAATTTCTCTTTCCATTCTTTCTCATATTCAGAAAGTAATGATGAATCATTCATTTTCAATGCTTTTGCAATTGCTCTTCCAGCTAAAACTCCTCCCATCCCACATGAAAAAATTCCTCCTGCAGTAGTAGGTTTTGCCTGACCTGCAGCATCTCCTACGACCACTGTATCCTTTTCAACAAAATTCTTTATTGGACCCTTAATCCAAATTGGTGCAAATATCTTTCTAATTGTGGAAAACCCTCCTTTTGATTTTAAAAATTCATCAATACTTGCTGATGTATTAATTCCTTTTCCTGAAACCCCAATTTTTCCAACCCCTCTTCCTGAAGGAATTATCCATGCAAAAAATTCTGGATATTTTTTTTGATCAAAATATACTTCAACTTGTCCCTCTTTAATCCAATCTGCATAAACTTCATACTGTGCAGTTAGTAAAATTCCATCTCTATCTTTGTTAGCTAATCTTGAGACTCCTCGGCAATCAACAAAATACTTGCACTTTATCTCTCCATTTGATGTTCTTACTCCATCTTTGATCTTTTCTTGAAAACTAGTCTTTACAGAAATTTCTGCTCCATTATCTCTTGCTTGCCTTGCAGCTTGTTTATCTAGTTCTCTTCTATTAATTACAATTATTTGCTGTCTTTTTGAATTAATTGTAATTTCTTTTCCTTCTGGAGAAAAAATTTTAGCGCATTCAATCTCACTATCAAAAGTCTTGTCTGTTGGTTCTATTTCAAGTTCTTTTAGTGCATTTTTGCTAACTAATCCTCCACAATGTTCCGGACTACCTACTTCAAATCCTTCTTCTAATACTAATACTGAATAACCCTGTTTTGCAATTTCTCTTGCTGCCAACAAACCTGAAATACTTCCACCTGCTACAACTGCATCATACATGATGCTAGATTTCTTATTTGGTATTTGAATTGTAACGTTTATCATCAACTTTACTAATCATTTCATATGGGAGATATCAAACTGGTTATAGCGGTTAGAACTGATCTTGGTATGGGTAAGGGTAAGATTGCTGCTCAAGTAGGTCATGCATGTGTTCTTGGTGCCGAACATGTAAGAAAATCTCACCCTGAATGGTTTCAAACTTGGTGGATAGGACAAGAAAAAGTTGTAGTAAAAGTTGCTGGTATTAAAGAGTTGGATGAAGTAAAAAAAGGTGCCATTGAACTAGGTCTTCCTTGGTCTGAAGTTACAGATGCAGGTCATACACAAATTGCACCTGGAACCACAACTTGTATCTCTATTGGACCTGCACCTGAAAACTTAATAGACAAAATTACTGGTGAATTATCATTATTATAAGAATAAGATATAACAAGCTCTGATTTTCAAAAATCGTGAAACAAAAAACTAAAGGTATCCTAGCATTTGCTTTTTTGGGTGGAATCCTTTTAACATCTACTGTATTGTTTGCACTTCCTCCTCCCAATCCCACAATTACTGAAGAAGAACTCGCCATGGAAGAACAGGGGATTACAATTACAAATACTCCTATGGATAACTTTCCTGATGATCAACGTGCAACATTTTGTGGAGTAAATGATCCAAAATCTACTTCATACGTTAAAGAATATCAGATTCCAACTGTATGTACACAACCACTTGCAATCAAGGTTGCACCTGATGGAAATGTTTGGTTTATTGAATCAAATGTTGGAAATATCGCAAAATTTGATCCCATATCTGAAACATTCACTGAATTTGAAAATGAAGCATGGCCTGAAGGTGCAAGAACTATGTCTTGGGGTATGGATTATTCATCTGATGGTGCAATGTGGTATACCGATGGAAGTTTTGACACAATCTGGCGTTTTGACACAATTAACGAAACATATGAGACAATTTCATATCCCGTTTCTGATGAGGGTTCATTACCACAAAAACTATCCATACATGGTTCAAATATTATAGTTAATGATTTCACTGGAAGTAAAATTACATTCTTTGACTTATCCCAAAATACTGATGAAGTCACTTACTCTAGTATTGTTGCACCTATTCCAAATTCATTTACTGGTGATTTTTCAATTGATTCACAAAATAATATTTGGTATACTAATTGGGTTCCTGATACAAATGGTTTACTCTTAAAGTTTAATATTGAAAAATACAAACAGGATTCATTCCTTCAAAGTACAGGCATAGAAATTGATGTAGAAAATTATTTTGATGTATATGATTTCCCTCTAGGTCTTAACGCTGCAAATGGATTATCAATTGATGAAAATGATAATGTTTGGATTGTAGATACTACTAGTAGTTTCTTTTTCAAATTTGACCCCCAAACAAAACAATTTACAAAATTTGTTACATCCACTCCTCAAAAATCTACATATGGAAATGCAACTGGAATCATAAAATCTCCAATTTCTAGACCGTATTGGTCTCAAACTGATATGAACGGCAATTTATTCTTTAACGAACAAACATCAAACCAAATTGCAGTGTATGATATCAAAAACTCTTATCTTGTTGAATACATGGTTCCATCAAAAAATCCAAATTGGGCTGATTGTGATGTTGAATCTACTTCTGATTGTGGTGTGGCACAAATTTTTGGATTTGATGTAATCGATGACCAAATATGGTTTACAGAATGGGCTGAAAACAAAATTGGTGTTGTTGATACAAAAAAACCTCTACCTTTCTTTGTCAGTATTGATAAAAATTCAATTACTCTGAAAAAGGGAGAAACTCAAACGGTTATTCTTAACTTTGACTCTTCACTTAATCCCGGAGAAATTCATTTTAATTCTGCACACACTGCATCTACTGCAACCGCATCATCTGATATACAAATTTCACATACTATGATTAATCCAAATGAAATTCTTGTTACAGTTACCGCAAATCCAATTGCAATTGCTGGAGATTATAAATTACTTTTAGGTGTCTATAATTCTGAAGTCAACGTTTCAAAATTCATTGATATAACTATTGAACCGTGATTCCACAAATTGACCAAGATATTGGAATCTCTGTTTATACTACCAAATATCCTTCTGTTAATGGAAAAATCAAACAAAATGAAAATGATTTCTCTGTAAGTGAAGTTTTATCTGAAAAAGCTCTATCATCATTTGACAACTCTGAAGGTCATGCTGTATACTTGTTAACAAAATCAGGAATTGATACTAATCATGCATTATCTGATATTGAAAAAAGATATGGTGTTGTTCTAAAGTCACTTGGACTAAAAGATGCAAATGCCACAACTAAACAGTATGTCTTTACTCACAAAAAATTAAATCACTTGGAAAAAATTGAGGGAAAAAAATATTCTGCGATGAGAGTAGGATTTACCCCAAAACCAATATCAAAAAAACACATGTTGGGCAATGTTTTTGAAATTATGGTATCTGAAACTACTACTTTACCATCTTTTTCTGAGAATGAAAAAATTCTAAACTTTTTTGGGTATCAAAGATTTGGTTCAAGACGACCAATCACGCATTTGGTTGGTAAATCAATCATTCATGGAAATTATGATGATGCACTTGAATATCTACTAAATTTTTCATCAAAGTATGACTCTGAAAAAAATAACGAATTAAGAAAATTAATTTCTGAAAGAAAATCTGAATCTGAAGTCATTGAGTTACTTCCGTTTTCAATGGATATTGAACGAAATCTCCTAAAACAACTTGATACTGATAAAGATCCTAAAAATGCAATACGTTCTATCCCTCTCAAACTAAGGCGCTTTTATGTTCAATCTTACCAGTCATTTCTGTTTAACAAAACTCTTAGTCTGGCATATGAATATGAGGAAGAACTATTCTCCCCCACTATAGATGATGTTTGTTTTGATAAAAACTTTGAATTAGGAAAATATCAAAATGATCCTAAACAAAAACTTGCAATTCCTCTGATTGGTCATTCATATTATAAAAAATCTCGATTTGATTATTACGTTAAAAAAATTCTTGAAGATGAATCTCTTTCCCCAAAGGATTTTTTCATAAATGATTTTCAAGAATTGTCACTTGATGGTGGATTTAGAAATGCATCAATTGACATGCAAACTTTTTCTATTCAAAAAAATCTTGTAAAATTTCAATTATCCCGTGGCTCTTATGCAACTATTGTCTTACGAGAAATACTAAAACCCGAGAAGCCATTTGATTGTGGTTTCTAACAATGAAAGCTTTTTTTATGAATTTGTAGGTATGAAAATATGGAAAAAGCTACTTTTGCAGCAGGCTGTTTTTGGCATGTAGAAGAAGTATTTAGTAAAACAAAAGGTGTACAATCAACTCAAGTGGGTTATACCGGGGGTCATCTTGAAAATCCAACATACGAAGATGTTTGTACAGATAAAACTGGACATGCAGAAGCAATCCAAGTTGAATTTGATCCTAATGAAATATCTTATCCTGACTTATTGAAGGTATTTTTTGAAAATCATAATCCAACTACTCCGAATAGACAAGGACCAGATATCGGCATACAATATCGTTCTGCAATATTTTGTCATTCCCCTGAACAAGAAAAAATCGCTAAAGAAGCAAAAGAAAAGCTAAACCCTATTGCAAAAAAGACCTTTGGAAACGATATTGTAACTGAAATAAAAACTGCCTCTACATTTTATCGTGCTGAAGAATACCATCAAAAGTATTTCGAAAAAAATTTTTAGGTTTGTCTCTTCTTTTCAACTACATATCCAATTAAAATCAAAATTACTCCTGCTACGCTAATGACTATTCCATAGTTAGTCCAATCCTCACTTTGATACATGAATGATGATTCAGGTCCTACTATTCCATGTCCTTGGAAATTGAATATAATTCCAAAAATCACAAGAATAATTCCTGGAATAACTATTGCTGCTGACCCCATCAAATTGAATCAATCTCCTTTAGATAAAAATGCGATGTTGTATCTTTATCTTTAGTGAAAATTAGAGTTATATTGAAAATACCAATTTAAAAAAACATGTCAAAACAAGACTTACTACAAATTGTTGAAAAAATCATTTCACTTGATTCTCAAATGAGATTTGCCTCGATTATTGATCTTAAGGGTAATATTGTTGAAGGCATAATGAAAACTGGAAAAAACTCTCTTGAATCTCAAAGACAGGAAGAACACTTCTGTAAACAGGTATCTCAAAGACGCAAAATGAGAAAAGAATTTGATCGTCCTTTAGGCAAGGTGAGATATGTCCATGTTGAACGTGAAAAAGTCACTCAATTTGTAATCTATACATCAAGAAAAACCATATTTTTTACAATGGAACCTGAACTAACCATACAACGAAAGATGAAGTTAGTTAATCAGATTAAACGAATCACATCTAATCTTTGAGTGTATCGCCTTTACACAAAACATTTCCCATAACTCTACTTTGAAAGTTTGGACAAACAAAACATTGAATGAAATGAATTTCTTCTTTGAATACAGGGCATTCGACATATTCTTGTTTCATTCTCTTTAACATTTTTGGACTAACTCCTTTCAACTTGAGTTTACCTTTCTCGTCCATCATTCCTCCTTCTTTTAGAATATCTTTTACGTTATCTGGAATTTTCTGACGTCCTTCTCGTCCTTTTACTTCTACTTCGTATTTGTGTTCTAATTCGTCAACCATATCTCTCTTTCTGTGAGGGCTGATTTATTACTAGCGATTGATTATCCGATCATTTTGTTTCAACTTTTATATGATGATTTTTTTTTCTGAAAATAGAAAACAATTGTTAGCAATTTTTGATGTAGAAGGAGTCTTGTATGATGCAGAATATCTTCCAATTTTAGCTGAAAAAATTAACAAAGAAGATGAAATCTGGGAGATAACAAAGAAAGGAATTCAAGGTTCAATTAACTGGGAAGAAGGTCTAGCAAAACGAGTTGAACTATTAAGAGGAATAGATTTTGAAACATGCAAAGAAGTTGCTGATTCTTTACCTATAATGACTGGTGCACGGGAAGCTTGTAAAACTCTCAAAGATGCAGGATGGAAAGTAATGGCTGTCTCTGGTGGATTTACTATAATGACTGATAGGCTAAAACAAGAACTAAATCTTGATCATGTTTATACAAACGAATTGCTTTTCAAGGATGGAAAACTTGATGGTGTAAAAATCAATGTTGATTCAGATAAGGCAAAATCTGCTAGAATTAAAATCGAAGAATGGAACGTTCCTAAAGAAGAAATTGTTGTTATAGTTGACGGCGCAAATGACATAAAATTATTTGACATATCTAATCTTGGTATCGCATATCGTGCTCAAGACCTGGTTAAGGAGCTGGCAACCACAACACTAGATGAAAAGGATCTTAGAAAAATCATACCTATAATCAATAAACACTATTCAATTGAACTCCCAATTCCTATCTCATCTTAGAGAAAATTGAATTATAGGTAAATTTACTGACTACTGATGAGTTTACAAATAATTCCAATTCACTTGAAAAATGATATTCAGCCTAAAGATGATCTTACTCATCAATTATTATCTTCATCTAAAACAAGATTGGAAAATGGAGATGTATTGATAATTTCCCAAAAAGTTATTTCAAAACATGAAGGACGTGTTATAAATTTGGAATCAGTTATTCCTTCTGAATTATCTATTGGTATTGCTTCTGCATATGATAAAGATCCTAAACTAGTTGAAGTAATATTGTCTGAATCTGAAAGAATTGTTCGAATGGAACATGGTGTAATTATTGTCCAAACTAAACATGGGTTTATCTGTGCAAATGCAGGAATTGATGAAAGTAATGTAGAGGATGGATATGCTACGTTACTCCCAAAGGACTCTGATGAATCTGCACAAAAGATAAGAAAACAAATCGTGCAACAAACTGGAAAAAAAATTGCAGTATTAATCTCTGATACTTTTGGTCGTCCATTCCGAATGGGTCAAACTGATCATGCTATAGGTATCTCTGGTATGGATGCTATCTTACATTATGAAGGAACTCCTGATACTTTTGGAAAAATTTTACGAGTCACTGCGACTGCTGTATCTGATGAATTATGCTCTGCAGCAGAACTTGTTATGGGAAAAACAAAGAAATGTCCTGCAGCAATTATCAAAAATTTTGAATTCAAAGAAAATATTGGAAATATACAAGACATCATACGTGCTAAAGATGAAGACCTATTCAGATAAATTATAAATAAAATCTCATAAAATTGATACAAATGCTTCGCACTGAACTCCACTGTCACAATATTTACTCAAATGGGCATGTGGGTGAATTAGAACCTCCATGTGATTGTAATGTTACTATCAGTGAACAGTTACAAAAATCCCTCGATTCTAAACTTGATGTATTATTTGTCACAAATCATAACACACTAGATGGTTTTAAACAAATGACCGATTATAAAAACAATCATCAGAAATTCTCAAATCTAAAAATCTTTCCTGCTGAAGAAATTACTACCGACAAAGAAGCACATGTCTTGGTGTATGGGCTACAAGAAGAAATCAAACCAAATCAAACAATTGATGAAATTATTGATGCAGCAAAATCCCAAGATGCTGTAACCATCGCTCCTCATCCGTTCAGTCTTATTGATGCTTTACGTGATGACTCTCTAAAATGTGATCTTTTTGAAGTCTTTAACAGTTCAAATATTGATATCTATTCAAATAAGAAGGCTGAAATCTTTGCAAAGGAAAACAATCTGTTCACGATTGCTGGAAGTGACTCCCACATTGCATCTACCATAGGAAGATGTACAAATTTGATTGATTCTGAAAATAACCTTGATGATATCCTATATGCAATGAAAAAAGGTAAAATTTCCATTGAGAAAATGGAGTATGTTAAACGACGTGAAGTCTTAGAGCACATTCAATACAAAATTGAAAATTCCAAAGAATACATTGATCAGTACGTAAAGGAATTTTATCCTAAATACCTTCGAATCTTTAATCAAATGTACAAATTATACATGTTTACAAGAAACTCATTCATCTGGGATATGGCATTTAAACTTGCAATATTTGGATTGAGACGAATTTCATATAAGATTAATTTTGAAGGATATGATCCGTATGCATTTCGAACTAGAGATATTCCTACAATAACCAAAATGATATTTTGAAATTGTAGGCAGAGCTAAAAAGAACTAGATTTTAATATAGAGTTTGTAATTTTTGGTTAGGTAACAAAATGTCTGAACCAGAAAAAACTCTTGATGTACGTGGACTATACTGTCCATCTCCTGCAATGCAAACTGTTGTGGAGCTTTCTAAGATGCAGGTGGGTCAAATACTGCTTGTTTTGGCAGATGACCCTGCAGCTGAAGATGATATATCTGATTTATGTAGAACTCGTGGTCATGAACTTGTAGAGTTAAAAAAGAATGGATCTGACTTGGAGTTTACTATAAAGAAAATAAAATAATTCTATTTTTGTTCAGACAAATATTTGTCAACATCTATTGCTGACATACAGCCAAATCCTGCTGCGGTAACTGCTTGTCTATATCTATGGTCATGAACATCTCCTGCGGTAAAGACACCTTTTACACTAGTCTGTGTATTTTCTTTTTGAATGATGTATCCGTTTTCGTCCATCTCTAATTGATTTTTAAATAATTCTGTATTTGGTTCATGTCCAATTGCTACAAAGACTCCGCCCATATCGAGTGTTTTGTTCTCGCCCGTTTTGGTATCTTTAAGAACTATTTGCTGTACTTTTTGATCACCTTTGATATCTTCAATTTCACTGTTCCAATGAACTTGTATATTTTCATTGTTTAATGCACGTTCCTGCATAATCTTACTTGCTCTGAAAGTATCACGTCTATGTATGATGTGAACTTTGGATGCAAATTTTGTTAAAAATGTTGCTTCTTCCATACAAGAATCTCCGCCTCCAACTACTGCGATATCT
>CACFJZ010000012.1 GCA_902566725.1 uncultured marine group I thaumarchaeote | reverse complement strand
GAAAAATTAGTTTGAAATAGATTCTTTAATTTTTTTGGTTACATATAGTAATTCTTCATCAGAAATGTTTGTTGTTGAAGGAAGCCATATTCCATGTTCATATAGATAATTACTATTTTTGAAATTCTTTTTAGAGGATTTGTATAATGGTTGTTGGTGTAAAGGTCTATAGAATCTTCTAGCTTGAATTCCATGAGTTCTAAGTTTTTGGATTAGAATGTCGGGATTTTTTACTAGTATGTCAATATACCATTTAGGTTCATCTTGAAAAAAGCTGATACCATCTATATTTTTCAATTCTTCTTGAGTAATTTTATACATTTTTTTTAAACGATTGAGTCTTTTTGGTAATTTTTTTAGTTGTGCCAATCCAAATGCAGCTTGAATCTCAGTAAATTTTGAATTTACTCCCCAATAGGCAAAATGATCACTCATTGGTTTTAGATTTTGTCGGTCATTTCTGCCCAAATCCTTTAATCGACTTAAAATATCAAATGTTTTTTTATCATCACAACATATGGCACCACCTTGTCCACTAGTTGTAATATGTTTAGTACTTGCAAATGAATAACAACTAATCGAATTTTTTGTGTGATGTGATATTGCTTGAGCACAATCTTCTAAAATTTGTGTAGTTCCCAAACGTCCATTTGAATGGACTACAAATCTTGGTTTAGCATCAGAAACAAGAGAGCCATTCTCAGATACATCACGTAATTCTGGAGAAATTCCTGCTTGAATACAGGCATTTCCAACAAATATGCTAGCATAATCAGGTATGTTAATTTTCTTTGGTGTGTTTTTTTCATATACAGATTTCAGTGCAAGATAAAGAGCAGTAGTGCCACTAGTACATGTAATACAATATTTGGCACCAACAAATTCAGAGAATTTTTTTTCAAATTCCCTTACAATTTTATGTTCATTAAGATAATCTCTTTCTAGAACTTTTGTTACAGCTTTTTTTTCAGATTCGTCCCAATACGGAATAAATTGCGGAATGAATTTCATATCTTAAACATTTGATTGTTCCAAGTCAAAATTTCCATCTTCAAGAATTTTTACCATTTCTTCTATTCCATCTTCAGCTAGAAATTTTGTTGAGAAATTTAATTCATTTTTTATTCTATCAAAATTAACAATGTAATCTCTTTTATCCACTTTTTCAACTATATTCAAAGATACATTTAGTCTACTTGCAACTTTTTCTGCAATTTGACGTTTAGTATAATTTTGAATCGAAGAACCAACATTATAAACACGTGAGAGAGTTTCTTTATGATCTATACATAATAAAATTGCATCAGAGATATCACTTACATGAACAATAGGTCTATGTACTTCGGGCATGAATACATTAATCTGTTTTTCTAACCATGCTTCTTTAATGAAATCACTTACCAATAGATCAAATCTCATTCTTCCTACAGAGAGACCATAGGCTGTTGCACAACGTAATATTGTTGCATTAGGAATATTTTTGATTAGATATTTTTCAAGATTTACCTTTGTTTCAGCATATAGTGATGTAGGAAATAATTCGCCATCTTCGTCAACCATTTCTTTGGCCTGGCCATAATTAGAACATGTGGATAATTGAATGAATTTTTTGATATTTTTATCTTTACAAAGATCTGCTAAATTTTTCGCTGCTTCAAAATTGACTGCCACTGCCTCTTCTGGTTTAATTTTACATAATGGCTCACCTACCAATGCTGCAAGATTTACAACATAATCATCACTTTGTAAGATATTTTTCATAAAGTTTAGATCTCGAATATCTTTTTGGTGGAATGTTACTCGATCTAGTTTATAATATTTTTGTTTAAACTCAGGATTTAATTTGAAATCTAATCGATCAATTATTACTAATTCATAATCGGTTTTATCAATTAGAATCTGAGTTAGTTTTGTGCCAATATAACCTGAACCACCGCAAAGAATTATTCTCTTCAATTAGTTACTGAATTTTTATTTCCTTGAAATAGGTTTCTATCAAGATGTTATTTTTTTAGGAGAATAGATTAGAAATAGTGATATAATGAATATATTTTCCAAGAAATATGTTAATTGCGTCACAGAATATTACCAACTATGATGTTAATTTACCTGACGATGTGATCTTTAGAATTAATCTAGCTTGGATTAATGATCTTGAGACGTTAAAGAAAATACTTGAAGATCATAAAAATCATAATATGTTTATTGATCTGCCCAAGAACAGAACCAAACCTCCAAACAACAGATACTCTATGAATGAAATAAAACCTATCTTGGAAACTTATTCTAATGTGAAATATTTTGCATTGTCAAATGTTGATTCAGCTGAATATTTAGCTGAATATTTGGAATATGTACCAAAAAACATCACCATTGTACCAAAAATTGAAAGTCCTACAGGGGTTAAGAATATTGAAGAAATAACCAGTTTACTTGGTGATGAAAAAATCATTATGCTTGATCATGATGATCTATACTCTTCAATGTTAAAGAAAAACGATGATCCTGAAAATTTTCAAGTATATATTCAACAACTGATTGATTTCTGTAACAAAAATAATGTTACTCTGTTAAGAACAGTTGGGGTAATGTTTGCAGATACTGAGAAACGTGTATCTGAATATGTCAAATAATCTTTAATTCCAATTTAAATTTCGTTTAATTAAAGCATAAAGAGTTTCATTATGCGGTCTGAAATATTCAATTAGAATTTTTCTGGTTTCTGGACTCATAGGTGGAAACTTACGAACATTTTGTTTAGTTAGATCTTTTATTTGAACATGGGCTATATTTAAAAAATCAAATATTTCTGTTAGAACATCATTTGTATTGGATGCTAATTCCTCACTAGAGATAACAAGAATATTTTCCTTTGGGAATGTATCATACCATAGTTGTAATTGTTTTGCATAGAATCCTCGTGCAAGAATTTTTTCATAAAAATTATCAACCAAATATGAATTATCTTTTAGTTCTAAATTTAGATTTTCAATTTCATTCATTTCCAATTGTATGGTTTCTTCAAATGTATGTTTTGGATTAACTAGTAGATTGTAATTTGAGTAGGCACGATCTATAGGATTTCTCAGACAAGCTATAATTTTTGAATTTGGAAAATCATTTTTAATTCGTTTAATTACAATAGGATTGTATATGTAAAAAGGTGTATCATCAAAAGTTAAAAATTTTCCATGTGACTGTTGAATTTTTTTCTTAATACTTTTTTTTGGAAATAATGATCGATACCAATTTTCACCAAGATGATAATTATCATCAAAATATCCTAATTCATCATATGCCGCATTTTTGATTGATGGATGTTGACCAAGATAATGATACAACGATGTTGTTCCACTACGAACCACACCAATGATAAAAAAATCCGGTAGTACTCTAATTGGAGAAGTGATGAAATAAACATGTCTTTTGCAGAGACCGTGAATAAATTTTTGTGCAAGATTTTTGATTCCATGCTGTGTTTGAGTGTTATATTTCATAGATTCACAAATGTCCTGTTTTTTAGATATAAAAATTCCTATAATTTAATCAGTTGATTAAGTTTGATTATTCCGTTTTAAGGTATCTTCTAATACTACAATGAATTTTTTAGCGACCGTTTCCCAGTTGAATTTTTCAATAACTAATTGTCTTGCTTCTTTTCCAAGTCTATTTGCAATATCCTTATTTTCAATAAGAAAGGAAATATTTTTAGTCCAATTTTCAGAGTCGCCTTCATTAACTAAGAGACCTGTTTTTTTATCATAGATCATTTCAGGAATTCCACCAACATTTGATGCAATAATTGGTTTTTCCATAGACATTGCTTCTCTACATGATAGAGGTGTAGTATCCATTCCAGTAGGTAATGCATACATATCAATCTCCGTTAAAAATTCTCTAATTTTATCAGGATAATCAATTGTTCCTAAATAGTGAAAATTTTCATGTTTGTTGTAGGATTCCAAAATCTGTTCCTTGTATTGCCCATCACCAGCCCAGTAAAAATGGACATTAGGCAAATTTTTCATGACAGTATCTAGAGTAAGCATTTCTTTGGTTTTGCCCCACCAATTTGCATCTTGTACAATTCCGACACATGGATGTTCTAATTTCATTCCAGATGCAGGATACCAACGAGATGCATCAAGACCTTCTAAGAAGTGATGAGTTTTTGCGTTAGGATGATGCTCTTTAATGACATTGTTAAGATAGTCTGCAGTCATAAAAATTCCAGTACATTTTTCAAAAACTTCTTCAGCAATTTTATGTCGAAGATTTAGAACTGTTTTCATCAACGGATCCTTGTAGATTGTTTTTTTAGCCCATTCAATTTCTGACCAATAGTGACCTCTAAGATAGACAAATAGAGGTATTTTTAATTTGATTGTTTCAAGAGCAAAATGTGACTGTCGGTCAACAAAAACTGCATCAGGATTATATTCTTTCATTAATGTATGAAATTTTTTTTTCGAAAACCAGCTTTTAGGATCTTTATTTGGAAATCCACTTACATAATCTGTTTCTTTAACTAGTTTATAGTCTACACCTAATTTTTTTAATGCCTCACCAAATTCCTTTAAGTGAAAATATTTTCCTATACTCTTTTTTGCAGAACCTCCACCTGCACCAGAAGCAATTAGTACTTTCATTTATTAAAAAAAATATTAGTTTAGTTTTAAATCTACCTTGAGACTATGTTTATTTATATAATTTTTATTCAGAGAAATTTAGATTTGATATTATATAATTTCAAGTAATGCTTTGGCTCGTTTATAATGAACTTCATCAATCATTTTTCCATCAACTACAATCGCACCTTTTCCTTTCTTTGTTGATTTTTCATATTCTTGTACTACCAACTTGGACCATGAGATTTCTGAAGAGTTTGGGTGAAATATTTTATGAGTTGTTTTGATTTGATCAGGATGTATGATACTTTTTCCTGCATAACCTAATTCTTTTCCTAATTTACAATCTTGTTGTAAACCTTTTTCATCTTTAATTTCTTGCCATATTCCATCAATAGCAGAAACTCCTGCTGCTGCTGCCGCAACGGGAACCTTGTATCTTGAATATTTTGCACCAATTGGATTACCTTTTGTATATTCAATTTGCATATCATTCAGTAAATCAAAAATTCCAAAAACTATAGCATCAACTCTCTTACTTGCAGAGGCAATTTCATAGCAATTTATTACACCAAGAGCAGATTCTATGGAAGGAATTAGGCGTATTTTTTTGAGTTTTCTTTTCTTTTCTAAAGTTGAGATGATTTTTTCAATTTTTTTCAATTCTTTTGCAGAATCCACTTTAGGAATTACAATTCCGTCTAATCCTTTTTGAACTACCTTTTCTAAATCATCAGGAATTTTTCCTGATTGGGGTGAATTAGTTCTCACAAATACAGAAGCAGTAAAGTCTTTGTGTTCTTTTAGTTTTTTTGAGATTAATGTTCTGGCATTTTGTTTTTCTTTATCTGGAACAGAATCTTCCAAATCAAAACAAACTATATCACCAGAAAGTGATTTTGCTTTTTCTAGAAATCTTGGGTTATTTCCCGGTACAAAAACTAGACTACGAAATAGGTTTGTCATTAATTGACTATGCGCCTTCGGGCTTCATAATGATTTTGCCAAAGAACTTGCCAGAGAGCATCTTTGTGTGAGCCTCTGCTGCTTGTTCAAAGGTATAAACAGAATCAACGACTGATTTTATTTTTCCTTGTCCCATCCAGTATAGACCTTCATCAAGTTCGGCTTTTGTTCCTTGTGTTGAACCTAGTACATTAATTCCTTTGAAGAAGATGTGTCTAAGATCAATTTGTGCATCATAACCTGTTGTTGCACCACATGAAACTAGTGTTGCTCCATATTTGAGTAAGGTTAGTTGCTTATTGAAATGAGTTTGACCGATATGATCAAATGCAATATCAATGCCAGGTGCTTGATTCTTTGTTTTAGCGATTTCTTTTGATATTTTGAAGACTTCTTTACTCCAATCATCTTTTCTGTGGTCTACTGCATGATCTGCACCTAATTCCAGACATTTATCGAGTTTGTCAGGACTAGCAGTTGCAATTACATCACAATTGTATAATTTGGCAATTTGAATGGCAAAACTTCCTACACCAGAACCACCGCCCATGATAAGTACGGTTTGACCTGGAATGATTTTTGCTCTGCCAACTAACATGTGCCATGAAGTTAGAATTGTCATGGATGCTGCTGCTGCATCTTCATAAGAAACTGAATCTGGAATATGTGAAACATTAACTTCTGGTAAGTGAATTTCTTCGCTGTAAGCGCCCCATAGTGGGCCGGTTTGAAAACCCCAAACTTGTCTTCGTGTACAATCAAATTCTCTTCCACTTGTACATGCACTACAAACTCTACATGCTAAATTAGAATGTGAAACAACTCTATCACCAACTTTGAAACCTTTTACGTCTTCGCCAACAGCAATTACATCGCCTGCAACATCAGAACCTGAAACGTGTGGTAATGGAACTGGGACTGGATTTCCTCTCATTCCCCAAATATCATTATAGTTTAGAGCAGATGCTTTGTTTGTGAAAATTACCTCGTCTGGTTTTGGTTTTGGTGAATCAATATCTTCAACCTTGAGGATTTTTGCATAATCGTCGTCAGGTGCATATTCACGGTAAACTACTGCTTTCATAATTTGCACCCATTTTACCCCTAATTATATTTTTTTGAGATCAGATTCGGTTGATTTTGAAATCTCTTTTTGGTTGTTGAGCAGACAATAGAATTTGTTTTAGTTGATCGTCAGTGATTTGACCAGGTGATCGCCCCTGTGACGCAAGACCTAAAAGATAATTTTCAACCATGTTTGCCAGTTCAGGTTTTACCATCTTGACATTGTTCAGTCTTAATCGAGCTTCGGAACTAAGAATTTGTTTTAGAAGCATTTCTTTTTGTGCGTTAATTTGATCTTCGTTAGGTTGATCGTTTGCATCAGGTGCAGGTTCGCTCATTTCAAACACTAGGAGTAAATTTTGAGTTTTGGTGTAGTTTGGATAAGTTCGCCTAAAATTTCAGTTGCGAGTTTATCTAATTTTTGCATACCTTGACGACTAAGAATTCTACCTTTTTTCTCTACTTGTTCAACATAACCTAATTTTTCCAATCCATGAATTGCATTTCTAATGATTGCACCACTAGCATCACGATGATGACGTGCACCATAGTACATTTTGCGTTTACCATCACCATAGATTGTTCTTAGATCATTGACAGTTAAAGGACCGTGAAGATAGATTTTTCTTAAAATTGATGCACAACGTGTATGCCACCAATCTGGTTGTTGTGGGGGTTTGTCAGCATGTGCTCCAGTTTTAACAAATGATGTCCATACAGGTGCAGGAATTTCTTCATTTTTTAGGATCTCAGTTAATCTTGAGATGAATTCCTGTGCTGGTACATCGTAAACTTTAGCCATTGGAAAAAATTTCGATAATCGTCTTATAAATCATTGAGAAATTATCTTACGATAAGTGTGATTACAATATGAACATGTTATTCGTATAGACTTTGGTTTTGAGCCAAGACGAACTTTTGATGCGATCCCAGGTGGAATAAATTTTTTACATTTTTTACAGAAACTGGAACGAATTTCAAAGGGCATTGTTATTTTGAATTTCATACTAATTTTTTTGGCAATTTCAGCCTGTTTTTCAGCCAGTCCAGGATTATTTTTTGCATTTGTTAGTGCATTGTTGAACAGAATTTCCATACGTTTTGTGGCAATCTGTTTTTTTGAACTTTTCATATAGTATAATCTATTGATGTGTTGAGAAATAAATGAATAGATGCAGTCAGCGGGATTCGAACCCGCGTCACAGGGTTGGAAACCCCGAATACTAACCAGGCTATACTATGACTGCATAAGGATTGAAAAAATTTTACCTAAATAAAAATGGTTTTTTCATATTCATAAACAAGTCTACTTGCAACTAGATGAGCTTCTAATGAAGATTCATTTATTGAAAATGATTCATTGATGATTTTTTCAGTATCTTGATTAAAGTGACCTTTTTGAAAACCTCCAATAATTATGCAAGAATTATCAGGGATTTGTTGAACTAAATTATCAAGAGTTGTTTGTTTACCTTTGGTGGTTAACCCAATTATTTTTGTAGGTTTTATTTCAGATATTAGCTGAGATAATGAAGAGGAGTGTAGTTCCATCAGGATTTCGTCATCAGTTTCAATTTTTTGTGTAAGGAATAATTTTTCAATTAACCCTTGAAAACGATGATATGATTTTGGTAATCGGGTTTTATTATTAAAAGAAATTACTTCATCATTTATGGTATGGACAAATATTTTGATTTTATTTTCATAAAATGCAGGTGCAGTGCAAAGAGATAACAATGTTAGATGTATAATATCAGGCCTTCCACGTTTAATTTCATTATTCAGTCCTTTCATGGCACCAAAATGCCATGAATTATCTAATAATGTAGTAGAAGAAGTTTTTTTAAATTTTTTACAGTAGGAAGTAACTGAAGGATGATTTCTCAATTTTTCAGGGATTAATTCAATAGATGATTCAGCTAAAATTATGTTAAGCATTGTTGTTATGGAATATTTGTTTTTAATTGAGTCCATGCAGGTTTGGGATTTTCATTTGTATCAATTAAACCGGAATTACAAACATATTCATTAATTCGTTCCAAACGATATGCATTGCTAGCAAATGATGAACCTCCTATTGATTCTATATCTTCAGAAACACATGTACCCTTTGGTTTATCATATAATCTGGATAAAGTGAAAAATTCTATACGGGATTCATTTTCTTCGAAAAATTCTAGACTAGATTTGATAAATTGACTTTGATCAGAGTTATTTCCATTTACAAAGTCCGAGGTACTCCAACTTACTTCAAAAAAAGCTATGTTGTGTGAGGAGAAAATTTCTAAAGCCTGTTTAATATCATCCATTGCTTCTTGGGGAGTTCTATCTATATCACCAACTGTATCAGTTGGTTTGTATGAGAGTGCTATGAAATCACCCATTTCTAATTGAGGTGTTAATTCAAAAGTGCCACCGGGTTCCATTCCTTTATTAATTATATTCTCAAGAGACATTGTGTTTCCAATTTTTACATTTGGATGGTTAGATTTTATTTCTTGAGAAACATTATTGAAAAAATCTGTGTAAATAGGAATTGAACCTGTTGCTCTTTGGAAATGATAGTCAATATCCCCTGCAAAGATAACATAATCTATGTTATCATATCTTGATAGAATTTCATCAAGAGCTCTTATCGTTTCTTGTTCAAGTGATTTACCTAATGCTTGTCTGTCCATCCATGGAGGAAATGGACCCAATCTATCAGCATTAATTACAGAAAAGAATAGTGTTGTTTTTAGATCATATTTTTCATTGAGTTTCATCATAATGTCAGTCATTCTCCAATCAAAATTTCCTTTTTCAGGTTCAAGTTGATACCAATGAATGTACAGGTTGGTTCTGCCAATTCCTGATGCTGCTGCTACTTTGTATGATTTTTCAATATCATCAATGTTTTGTGGAGGAGTAATTGTGTTGATTACTAGACCAATTTTGTCATTTTGGTTTACAAGTTCATTTTCTAGTGAAGCAGGATTGATTGTATCAGGTTTTGATAAGAAATATGCAGATGCGCCACCTATTGCTACAACTAGAACTACAATTCCAATAATTCTACTATTCAATAAAAAAGTGAAATGAATCTGTACTCTAAAATGTTGTTATTTGATTATCCAGATGTACATCCACTATATCCACATTCAATGCAAATGTGACAACCTTCTGTCAAAACTAGAGTGTTTTTACATGTTGGACATAATTTTTCTTCAATTTCTGGTTCTGCAATAACACGATTTTCTTGAGGAAGTTCTTGTGGAATGCTAACTTTGAGTGCTTCATTGATTTGTTTTAGGATGTAAGGATTTTTGATGTTGTTTTTGATATAATCGTGTAGGTAATCAGTTGCAGTAACTTCGAAAGTTTTTTGTGAGTTTTCTCCAGTCATGTGAAGTACCTGTTTGTGTCTAGAGCCATCACGATAGACAGTTATTCCTTTTAGACCCAGTTCATGAGCCAAGAGATATGCTGCTTTGACATCTTCGGCAGATACATCATTTGGCATGTTGATTGTCTTTGCAATGGCATTTCCAATCCAATCTTGCCATACTGCTTGAGCCATAAGATGATCAGTCCAGTGTATATCCATTGCAGTGACAAAGATGTTTTGTATCCATTCAGGAATTTCTTCAATTCCTCTAACTGAGCCATAGTTGTCAGCTACTTTTGCCAACAGTTCTTCACTGTAAAGGCCGTTTTCTCTTAGGACTTCTTCAAATACTTTGTTTGTGTAGAAGAATCTTCCGACAGTGACACGTTTTTCAAACACAAGAGCAAAGGTTGGTTCCATTCCGTTTGAACAATCTGCAAGCATGGATAATGTTCCAGTTGGTGCCACAGTTGTTGTTAAGACATTTCTTATTCCGTGTTTTTGGATTTTTGTAATTAGGGCATCCCAATCATAGTAGTGTCTTTGTTGTGGTTTTTCATAATATCCAGCGATTGGAATTTTACCTTCAGGAAATTCTGTCTTTGAACACAATGGGAACGCACCACGAGATTGTGCCAAAGCAACACTTTCTTCCATTGAATAATATGATAATGCTTCAGATAATTTGCCCATGAATTCATAGCCTTCTTTTGAGTTGTATGGAATTCTCAGTTTGTATAACAAATCTGCAACGCCCATTACTCCAAGACCAATTCTTCTAGATTCTTTTGATGCAACATTAATTTCTGGTACTGGATAATGATTAACATCAATTACATTGTCTAAGAAGCGAGTTGTTTTTCTGACAATTTCTTCATATTTTTGCCAGTCAAATTCGTATTGACCATCTGCTTTTCTTTTTGTAAGATTTGCCAAGTTAATTGATCCTAAGTTACATGATTCGTAAGGATACAAACTTTGTTCACCACATGGGTTTGTTGCACGTAATGGTCCACCACGAGCTTTTGCAAATACATTATACTTGTTAATCAGATCAAAGAAAATTAGACCAGGTTCTGCACTTTTCCATGCAGAGGTTGCAATTAGATCAATTAGATGATGTGCGTTAACTTCTCGTACCGGACTGTCATCTCTTGTGCTGCGTAGTGTGTATGCGCCGTCTTCACTGTCTACTAGTGCACTCCAAAAGTCACCCCATATTCCTACGCTGACGTTAAAGTTCTCTAGAACACCAGGTTCAGTCTTGTTTGTAATGAATTTCTCAATATCAGGATGAGAGACATCCATAATTCCCATGTTTGCTCCTCTTCTTTTTCCTCCCTGTTTGATAACATCAGTTACAGTATTGATAATATTCATGAAGGATACAGGTCCGGAGGCAACACCTGAAGTTGAGGCTACTATATCACCTTCTTCTCTTAATTCTGAATAGTTTATTCCAACACCACCGCCAGATTTGAAGATTAGTGCTGCATCAGAAGTAGTCTTCATAATTTGTGCCATGTCATCAGGCATTCCTAAAACAAAACATGCAGAAAGTTGTCCAAGACGTCCACCTGCATTCATCATTGTTGGAGAGTTTGGTAAGAATACTTGGTTTACCATCAGTTCATAGTATTCTGTTATTCGTGCACCGTAATCAGTAAATTCTTTTGCGGCAAGTTTTGTTAGCAAATCTTTAAAGCTAATTTTTGCTTGACCTCTTTCTGCAATGTCAATGTATCCATTTACCAATCCTCTGAAATGATATTGGTTTAGATAGTATTCGTCAATTTTGAATTTATAATTAAATTGGTCTAGTTTTGGGAGATATGCTTTTGCTTCTTCAATATCTTGTGGGGTATTTCCTGCTGCATTGAATACTGCAGAATCGTGCAATACATCACCAATTCCAATTAAAATTGCAACTCTTTCAAATAATTGAGTTGGGCTTTCAGTAATCTCATTTTTGTTATTTCTTAAGAGATATCTTGATGCGAGAACTCTTAGACAATTCAAATCAAAGTCTTTGGAAACAGGATCGAGGGTTTTTGTATTTAGAACCTTCATTTTCTCATCACGAATCTTTCGTCTCTCATGTCTATACAGAATGTATGATTTTGCAATCTCGCTGTGACCTTGTTCAATCAAAGTAGATTCCACCATATCTTGGATATCTTCTACAGATGGTGGGTTTTCAGTACCAAATCCTTGAGAAGATAGTTTGTTTAGAACACCGTTTGTTAGTTCTTGTGCAAGATCACGATCTCCTTCACTTGTTGCAAGTAGTGCTTTATAGATCGCGTTTGTAATTTTATCTTGATCAAACTTTGTTGTGTCTCCATTTCTCTTTCGAATTTCCGCGAAAGACGACTCTATCTGTGAATTTTCAACCAATTATAATCCCCAGAAACAAGTAAAACTAAACAGCTTAAAAATTCTTTGGCAATTAATTTTCCAACAATGGGTAAATTAATTTCACAACGAAAAATTTCGTAGCGTTTTATAGATTTTCATAGTGCTAATTACAAAATAAAATTATACTATGATTTTGAAAAATGATCGAAACGAATTTCGAATTAGTGGACTAGTACGAAAGATAAAATTCCAAATGGTATGAAATTTTTGTGCCTAAAATTGCTTAGTTAGAATTTTTGATTGGTTTGAATGACGAAATTAGTGAAGATGCTTTTTCAATTGTCTTTTTGATATCTGCATCTTTTGCTTTGGCATCAAATGGAAGTTTGATTAGTAATCCTCCATCCAAAGTCTTTGAGATTTTGTTATATTCAGATATGATCTCAGTTTTAGCAGTAGATTTATCGAGTTCTGCAGCGTTTAATTCCAGTCCTTGAGAATAAAGATCGCCTTCTAGAACGTCCATGATTGAGTTCTTGCCATATTTTTCACTGTCGAGTGTAACAAATCGTGTTAATTCATCGCTATCGACCATTGCGATCGATACATCAATTCCAATCTCTTGACCTTTTTTGTGTGCAATATCAACTGCAGTTTCTAAAACTTTGTTTAGAATTTCTTTTCCTTCTTTGTCGTCTTTATGTCCAAGTATTTTGTAAACTGCTTCTTTTAGTCCAACTAAGTTAAGAATTATGGAAGTGTTGTTTTTCTGCATGAATTGAGTTTTTTCTGCAAGAATTGGATTTACCCCACGACGAATTAAATCTGAAACATCTTTTTTACGCGTTGCCATTGCAGCGATTGCAGGTTTCATCAACAAAACAAGTCTTGCTCTGAAATAAGTTTCATCTTTACTTGATTCAAGTGCCAAACGAGGTAAGTTAATTGATAATGATCCCAATTTTATTGATGGCTCAGGAGATTTAGAAGAATTTTTTATAGCATTTGTTGAACATGAACCCTTAGAGAATGTTACATTTCCACCCAACGATATAGTTTGTGCAAGAATTTCTGAATGATCTGCAACCTTTCCCTTTTCATAATCAATTACTAGACCAATTTTTGGCGAAGGTGTTGCTTTGGCAAATGTATTGTATGCAGAGATTATTGTTTCAATTAATTTTTTATCAGCAGAAAGTGGAATTCTAAATGACAGTGTTGTTGATGCTTTATCAAGACTAGTAGAAATAGATGACATTGCAAATACATCTACCAACATTTTTTCAATGTCAGATGTGTCCTTTGAGAATTTTCCAAGTACTGCAGCTAGATCGTCGACTACTACTTCTTGTGATGATTCTTTTGATAATAGATTGAAAATCATTGGAAGTGTTTTTCCTAAATCATCAAGTGTTTTTGGTGCAGGGGTTCTTGTGACACCTGGACATTTGCCTTTAAGCTCAATTCCATCTTCGATCAATTCTTTTAGATTTAGAAATATTGTATCAGGAATGAGTGACCACAGACCTAGATTGGATATGTTTAATTCTCCTGAAAGATGGGAATCGGCTATATCTTTAGGAAGAGAATTTGTGAGTAAGTATTCAGCCAGGGTATTTTTTCCGCTAGTAAATAGAATATCTTCAACGCCATTTCGTATATTTTCAACATTTGTGAGCATCTCTTGTATATCAAATACAGGCATTCCAAGTCTGGCAAGCTTATTTCGATATTCTTCATGGCCGTGTTCTAATAGGACGTTATTTACCATTTCACGAATTAATGAACCAGTAAGATATGTAATTTGGAATTTGTATATTCTATTTTCTACCTCTTCTGTAATTTTTTGTGATAATTCTAATGGTAAACTACCTTCACGAACAAGAGATTGTATAATTTTATCAGAGTTAAATTCTTCAATTGAATCATGAGATGTTCGTACATACATTTTTCCACTTTCAATAATAGAGCGTTCTTCAATTTGGCGAGCAAGGCTCAAAACCAATTTTCCAAGATTTGTAATAGTGTAACGTCTTTCAGATTTGTTTAATGCGACAAGGGATTGTCTAAGTAATTTTCTCAAATGATAGGCAAATTTTCCTGATTCTTTTTTTGATTTGAAGCCAGCTAATGATTTGAGTTCAGAGTAGGTCAAAGGACCTTTTGAGTTTAGGATTCGTAGAATATCAATTCTGTTTGGACTTGCCATAACAGAGAAGATCATTCTGACACGTTTTGATGTGGATTGTAATCGACCATCACCTTTGTCGCCGCCATCCATTTCTAGATCTAGATCGTCATCATCGTCAACGTCTACATCAACATCCATGTCTAACTCTTCTTCAAAATCTTCATTCAGCTTCCCCATTGAATTAGTAAAAAAAAATTAGCTAATAAGGCTTCTTGTCACTAGTACATGGATCAAAAAAGATCATTTCTCTTCAACATCTAAAGAAAATTCTGTTGTAGATAATGTTTGATTGCAAGAAGGACATTTGTTATTATAATGTTTTAGAACATCTTTTACTGATTTGAGCATTTTCATTGCAGAGATCTTCTCTCCACATTTTCCACAAATAATTTCTACTGACATAATAGATCAGTTTTGGTATGACAATTAAAAATTGTGGAAATTATTTTTAATAAAATCAATAAAATTGATTTACTGTTTTTCTAGTACTATGCCACGTTCATCAAAGCCTGTAATTTTCACAGGAGTTCCGATTGGCAAATCTGCAGGAGTTGCAATTTTTGGTAGAAATCCAGACACTCTAATATCAGAATCATCAATTTCCATGACTACCCAAGCATAAGGTGCTAAATCCTCAAATCCTTCAGGAGGAACAGTCATTATCGTATAAGTTGCAACTTTACCTGTTCCTTTGATAGTGGAATCTTCAAATTCCTTACTTCCACATTTTTTACAATAATAAACAGTTGCAAGATGTAATGCTCCACATTTGCTACATTTTCTAGCTAGAATATTACCAGCCTTTGCTGCTTCTATAAACTCAGGTTTTGCAGACAATTTACACACTTTCAAATACATGAACTGCACAACTAGCGCCAGTTGCACCAAAGTTTTGTGTCAATCCAATTTTTGCGTCATTAACGGTTCTTTCTCCAGATTTTCCTGTCAATTGTTCAAAGACTTCAACAACTTGACCAACACCTGTTGCACCAATTGGATGTCCTTTTGATTTCAAACCACCAGATGGGTTAATTGGAATTGAACCATTTAGTTTAGTTTCACCGTTACGTGCAGCTGTTGCACCAGTACCTTTCTCAAAGAATCCCAAGTCTTCACTGTCAACAACTTCTGCAACAGTAAAACAATCATGAACTTCAGCAAAGTCAACATCTTTTGCAGTAATACCTGCCATTTTGTATGCTGCTTCTGCTGCAATTCTTGTACTTGGTATGGTTGTTAATTTTTCACGTCCTTGTAATGCTGCAGGTGATCCACCCCTACCAGAACCAATTACTTTGACATAATCTTTTGAATGTTCTTTTGCAAACTTTTCATTACATAAAATAACAGAACTTGCTCCGTCTGAAAATGGACAGCAATCATATAATTTCAAAGGACTTGCAACAACTGCAGAATCCATAACATCATCAATACTAATTTTCTTTCTCAAATGTGCTTTAGGATTCAATACGCCATTTTCATGGTTCTTTACTGCTACACTTGCAAGATCTTCTTCTGTTGCATCAAACTCATGTAGATATGCACGAGCCATTGATGCAAACAAACCTGGAAATGATGCACCTGCTTGACCTTCATAAAAGAAATCAGAACAATAAGAAAAGTAAGTTGTTGTCCAATCAGTTCCAGTGTGTGTAACTTTTTCTGTACCTGTAACTAGTACAGCATCATAAAATCCTGCTGCAACATTTGCAAATGCTTCTCTAAATGAAACAGAACCAGAACCACATGCAGATTCAATTGATAATGAAGGACATTCTGAAATTCCTAAATTACTCATGACTACAGGTCCTAGGTGTACCTGCTTGTCTGCTACTCCAAATACATTAGATATGTAGCCTGCTTGAATTTCTTTAGGCTCAATTCCTGCACTTTCAATTGCACCAACTGATGCTTGTAATGTAATATCAGAAATGCTATCATCGAGTTTACCGTATTTTGTACTTCCTCCACCTAAAACACAAACAGATTCTCTTTCCACGAAAATTTGCTGACCTAGTCCCTATAAAAATTGATCAAGTAATTTCATTAACTTGAATTGATATTATTACACATGAGAAAAAAGATTCAAGTGTCCATTACAAAATCTGAAAAGCGAAATGTTACAAAGTCTACAAAAAAAATTGTAGATAATTTCAAGTTGGAAATAGATCAGTATTATGATGAAAATGGATTTGTATCATTTTCTGCAAGAAGTAAAAAATATACAATTTTAGGAACAAATTCTCCAAAAGAAGGCATTTGTGAGTGTCCAGAGTGTCATAAAGGACAATTATCAGTTATCAAGTCATTTACAACAAAAAAACGCTTCATAGGTTGTACAAATTTTCAAAATGGATGTAAGGCGTCAGCCCCTCTTCTACAAAAGGCAATGCTAAAGGTTCTCAAAACCAAATGCCCAGAGTGTCAGTGGCCAACTGTAATTTTCAGATATTCAAGAAAACAGGAGTGGAAAAGACAGTGTGCTAACATGAAATGTAAGACTAGATCTTAAAATCAGAGTAGATGTCAGTTCTCCTGTTCTTTAGGAGCGGTAATTTTTTTCTAATTTCGTGAACCTTATCTAAAGAGATGTTAACGTATCCAATTCCTTGCCGTTTTTTCATGTCTAGTAAGATACGACCGTAAGGATCAACAGCTAAACTTCTTCCAGAATATACATGTCCTAGATGATCAGGAGCAATTACATAGCATCCGTTTTCAATTGCACGTGATTTGTTTAGTGTTAACCAATGTTCTTCTTTCATAGGACCATTAACCCATGCCGATGGTGCAACTAGGATTTCTGTACCCGATGATGCTAATGTTCGTGACATTTCAGGAAATCTCAAGTCATAGCAGATTAGCATTCCCATTTTTCCAACTGACGTTTTTGTTGGTAATGGAATTTCGGTACCTGATGACATTTTATCAGATTCTTTGAATCCTAGAGCATCGTAAAGATGAATTTTTCTGTATTTTCCAATTACTTCTCCTTTTTTGTTAATAATGAATGAGGTGTCATATACGCGATCTTTTTTTCTGCTTTTCTCATACATTGTACCTACCACGCTGATTGAATTTTCTTTTGCACTTTGTGCAACTGCAGAAACAAATTCACCGTTAATGGTTTCAGATTCCTGTGCAACTTGCTTGGCTGTTTGTGTTGATGGAGTATAAAACATCATGTATTCAGGAAAGGTAACCATGTCAGCATTATTTTTTGCTGCTTGTTTTATGTAATCTAGAATTTTTGGAAGATTTTTTTTCTTTTCAGTTGATGCTTTGAACTGAACAAGTGCAATCTTTGACATGAAGTATAGAAAAAGTATGAAAATAAAAAGATAGTTTAGAGTTGTTTTCCAGCAAGGAACCAGTTCTCTTTTGGATTTTCATCAAAAACTACAATCACGTGATCTTCTTTTGTTTTTAGAATCTCAACTGCAGATTTTGTGATAGCCTTTGCATATTCCTGTTTTTGTTCCTCAGAACGTCCAGGGTATAATGATACATGTATGTATGGCATGAATTGAAATTATATCTCTGATAATTTAATTGATTGAATTATCTCCAATCTCCTTTGTACCCATACCTAGAACCGTAAGTATAGTCAGACCGGTTTGTTTTCTTGTAGAAATAACCTACTCCTAATCCCAAAAAGAAACCACCAATGTGTGCCAAAAATGCAACACCTCCACCAGCAACACCAAATCCTCCTATGAAGAAAGGTAACAAGTTTTGGAAGATTAACCAAAATGGTAAGAAAAACTTTGCAGGAATGTGCATCATTCTCCAGAAAAATCCTAACATGACAAATGTCATTACCTTAGCATGCGGAAACATTACCAAGTATGCACCTAAAATTCCCGCTATAGCTCCTGATGCACCAACAGCAGGAATTCCACTTCCAGTGTCACCGTAAATGTGAATTAGTCCCGCACCGACTCCCCACATTAGATAAATTCCTATGTACTTCACTCTACCAAACTTTGCTTCAATGTTATCACCAAAGATCCACAAAAACAACATGTTACCACCAAGGTGCATGATTCCTCCGTGCATGAATGTTGACGTAATCAAGGTTAGTTCAGGAATGGCAGGGCAATCAATGATTTCAACTCCAGTATTAATTCCATCTATCTGACCTGTTACACAACCAGGTACGGCACCCCAGTTGAGAAACATGTTCATTGCTTCATAATTTGAAAATTCGATAAACTGACCAGTGATTGCAACTTCAATTCCAAATACGATCACATTGATAATGATCAGTGCAATTGTTAGTTTTGGTTTGAATCCTGGTGGATGTGGATTTTCATCTCTTAATGGAAGCATGAATCATTCAAAGTTTGTTGGGTTTGTATAATAATTTTCAGGTAGGTCTAAACTGAGATAATTCCTTCTTTGACTAGGAATTGAATTCCAGATGCAAATGTGTTATCATCAATTTGACCATCAGCCCACCATGCAGCATTATTTCTAACCCAATCAGGAATTGTTGCATTTTCATTTTGTGCACCACTTGCAGTAGTTGGTACTGAGATGATTCCTTGTTTTATCATAAATTCAATGCCGGATGCAAAGGTGTTATCATCAATTTCTCCATTAGACCACCACTTTGCATTGTTCTTTACCCAATCAGGAATGTTGACAGATTCTGATGGGGCAGACATTGATGGAGTTGGCTTAAATGAACTAGTTGTAGATACTCCAACTTCAAACAATTGAGATGATTGAAAGAACTCATCGTAATTAGAGAATCCCTCGCCAGTTAATACCAAATTTAGAGTGTACAAGCCATCATCAGGGATGGTTATCATGTGTGTGGCAATTCCCTCAACTGACTTGACACCTACAAATTCCTCAGGGGTATCACCAGTAACTAGATTGAATTGTTCTCCTTGCGGATTAACCAAACCAAATGCATAGATTACATCTTTTACTAAAGCACCATTATTATCAAAGAATGAAAACTCAAATGGAATTTCATCACCTGCACCATACATGGAATCCCATGCAACAAGTGCTGTGTATCCGTTATCAAATGTAATATCAAAGGAGTTTTTCTCAACAGTTCCTTCTGGAACTAATTCAAAGCTCATTTGTTTAGATGAATAATGAGATTCTCCTAGAATTTCGTTAATTCTTTGCAATTCAGTTCCAGTTACCAAAAAGTGAACAATATTTTCAGTCTCAGATGAATATGGATCCATGACTAGGACTCTTTTATCAACTTCTACACCATCCACATAACCCTTGAATGATGTTTCAGCATTGTATGCATCAAATGATTTTGGAACACGAATTTCTTCGTGAACCATTTGCACTAATTCAATATATTCAGGACTCCAATCAAATGGCATGTCAAATGATATTCCATTATTACTTTGATTAAATGAAAAATTTTCTACATCATCATAGTAAGTTTTTACAGTAACTGGAATTTCTTCAGCATTTGCAGTTTTGATAAAGAATCCTTGGTCTTGTGCAACACTAACAAATGTGTCAAAGTTAAGAGGTTCGGCAACTAATGATCTAGGACTTGTTGCACCTTCAATTGAAACTTTAACGTTGTATAATCCACCTTTTTCAAATATTGGACCATTGATTAGTGGTCTTCCATCACCTCTTGCAAAATATGCACCTGCAGTTCCATGTATTTCACCATAAGTGTCAGTACACTTCCACTTTTTTGCTTCATAACAATCTGCTTTTGGTCTTACCTCAACGTTTAGTGTACCATCTTCATCGTAGAAGTATTCTCTAGCTAAAAGATCACCGCTTCTCCAAACTTCAACACGATATGTTACTTGATTTAGATTTTGATCAGTGAGCATGTCATAGAAACGAATTGCAATATTTGCTGAATCAACTTCACCTGCAGTCATATCTGCAGGATCTAGTTGAGTAAATACAGTAACTTCCATTCCACCAAAACTAATTGGAGGTGCAGCATCACCACCTAATCCATGTCCAAATGCATCTTCACTTAGAAATGGCAAAGTCACAAAGACTGCTGCAAGTAAGAGTAAACTTTTGTAGTACAATTATGAAAATTTGGAGATAAATCACCTATTAATGATTCGATGATTTCCTTCAGATTTTACAAGATCATTTTTATTATATTCAGATTGATTTCCACTATGAAATATCTTCTGGGACTAATGATACTTCCTTTACTTCTATCACCAGCATTTGCAGAAACTCCAGAAGATTATGAACAAGTTTTACCATCTGAACAGGGAACGTTAGATATTGGATTGTCAGTTGTTCCAGAAGCAGAAGCTAATTCTATTTCGAAATTACATATCGGTTGGATTAAACCAGGATTTAACAAAATTCAAGAGCATATAGATTATAGAATCACAGTAATCAAAGATGGCGAAAATATCTTTGGACCAATTCCACTTACACACACATCTATTGGAACTGTAAAGATTCCAGTGGAATTTCTAGAAAACGGTGAACATCAAATCAAAGTTGAGATGGAAGGAATCCTATTCCAACCAATTCCATTAGAAACTACATACTTTACAATTAACGTTGGAGAGAAACAATCAACACAACCTATTCAAGAAAATAACAATGAAGGAGGTGGTTGTTTGATAGCAACTGCAGCATTTGGTTCAGAAATGTCACCGCAAGTTCAACAACTTAGAGAAATAAGAGACAATATTGTAATGCAAACAAGTTATGGAAAATCTTTCATGACAGGATTCAATCAGATTTACTATTCATTCTCACCAACAGTTGCTGATTATGAAAGAGAAAGTCCAGTCTTCAAAGAGATAGTCAAAGTATCACTAACACCAATGTTGACATCATTTACGATTTTGGCTCATGTACCAATTGACACCGAACATGAAATGCTAGGTTATGGTATAGGAGTAATACTTCTAAATGTAGGAATATACTTTGTAGCACCGGCCGTATTATTTACAGCAATTAAAAAGAAACTAAGAAAATAAGATTATTTTTTCTTTGCAAAAGATGCGGCGCCTATTGCAATTCCAGCGATTCCCAGTCCAATAGCAGCAATAATCATTGTTTCACTTGCTGAATTTTCATTTTGTTGTTTTAATTCATCAATTGTGTTTTGTAATTCTCTAATATCACCACGTAAATCATTTATCTCACGCTCAAATTCACCAGATTCTACAACAGTTGTTTCAACTGGGGGAAATTGTAAAATTTCTTGTTCTTGCACTTTTAATGGATGTAATGCTAGGTTAACGCTTTGTTCGTTAATTTTTCCAATAAAGTTTAGTTGTGACCAACCAGAAAATGTTGGAGTTACATCGGACTCGTACATTCCAGGTACATCAGTAGGCTGTAATGGCAAAGTAATTGATTCTGCATCAACTACTAACTTTATTTTGAGTGTTTTTTTCAAACCTTCAATTCCTTTTTCAGGAACAAATGGTTGATCTGCAGCCTCTTTACTTTTGTCCATTTCACTTACATAGACAATGATTGCATTTGATTCTCCAGTTACTACTGGTTTGTTTTTCCAGTCAATCTCAATTCTATAATCACCAACCGAATCAGCTTGGTGAGCAAATGCACTACCAAAAAACAGTGGTGAGATTAGGAGAGCTATGAGAATTGACTTTTTCATAACTGATATTCTCATTATTTGAATAAAAACCAAAGTGGTACATTTTTCGATAAATCAGGCGTAAATCTGGAGATCATTTTTATTGTCCAAGTCAGGAAATTAACCTAATGAATAAAAAGACACTAAGTTCCTTATTCGTTCTTTTTGCAATTGTTTCTATGGGAATAACTGCAGCACCTAGTGCATTTGCTGAACACAGCATGAATGCAACAGTAGAGAACGCAGACGGTTCTTCAGTTCCGGGATGTGAACCAGATTGTTTCATCCCAGCTACAGTTACCATCGGTGTTGGTGGTCAAGTTACATTCGCTAACAATGACACAGCAGCACACACATCTACAGCTGGTACTCCAGCAGATGGTCCAAGTGGTGCATGGGACAGTTCATTAGTAATGACTGGCCAATCATACACAACTGGTCCACTTGAGGAAGGAGAATATCCTTACTTCTGTATGGTTCATCCATGGATGGAAGGAATGGTAATTGTTGAAGCAGAAGGAGAAAGTCATGATGATCATGGCCATGATGAAACTAAAGAAGATCATGGAGATGATGATCACGGAGAAATGGAAATGCAAACACTAACTGCAGCGGATATCTCAATTGATATTGCAGATGGTGCAAAAGCAGGTGAGAGAGTAGCAATTGATGTAACAATTGGCGGTTCGCACGTTAACTATGACATTGTTGCAACTCAAAATGGTGAAACTATCCTAGACGAGAGTGGTGTACACTCACATACAGGAGAGGGTCAACACATTACATCAGCACTTAGTGCAGATGCATCTGATGACAGCCCAATTGATGTCACTGTAACATTCCAAGGATTTGGTATGGTAGGTGAAGAAATGACAGGTCCAGTCGGATTAACAAACACTGCACAAGCAGTTCCAGAATTTGGTACAATAGCTGCATTGATTCTAGTAGTTGCAATTTCTTCAATAATTGCATTATCTGCAAAATCAAGACTTAGCTTCATGCCAAGAATCTAGACGACTTCTTATCTTTTCCTTTTTATTTTATTTTTCTCATAGTACAGTTGTAGTATGTACCAATCTGTATAATACTAAAAGAGACTTTGTACTATTGGTAGACATATTCCTTAGTGTCATGTTGGTAAGAATAACGTCTAGCCAGAAAATGTCTATCGTTTTTTTATTTACGACGAATCATAGCAATTACTGCCAAGATTACTCCAGCTGCTCCAAGACATAATCCGAAGACACCAAAGTTGTAAGCATTTTGAATGTCAATTCCACCTGCAGTCAAACTGACTTCACCAACGTTTGACTTTAGATTAGACACATCTTTTTGCAATGAGGAAAGTGCATTTTTTACAGCACCAATTTCACCTGCAGAAGATGAACCACTAACTGGTGGAAATGCGATAATAGATTGACTTTCAATATCTTCAATAGGAATTAAAACATCAATTGGTAATCCATTTAATTCACCTTGAATCTTCAATGACATAGAACCAGTTTTTGTTGGTAAAATTTTTGAATAGTAATGTCCAGGTCTAGGATCTGAGTTGATGTCAAGTGTTTTTTCTGCTCCACCAGAGATTAGTGTTGCAGACATTGCTTTGAATGCATTAGTAACTCCAGTTCTAAGTCCTTCTTTTTCTCCAGAAATTGCAACCTCAACTACAACTTTGTTTGGTAAATTAACAACTGGTGGTTCTTCTCCCCAACCAGCCTCTATCTCGTATTGTTCAACATATACAGTTGTATGAGCATATGCCGAAGACATTCCAAATCCGGAAAGGAGAATTACGCTAAGTAAGAGAAAAGATTTTTTCAATATATCTTATCCAAATTATTACATTATTATCTTTACTAAGATAGTACAATTTTTGAAGAGGCATTTCTTTAAATTGTAAGTACGATGATTTGAAATCATTGAAGAAGATTTGGATAATTCCTGTTTTGATATTCTTTTTAGGATTACCTGCAGCTAGCGCACACCCATTTTTGCTTGAAACAGTTCCAGGTCAAGGTCAAAATGCTCCAATAGGAGTGACACAAATCATATCAAAATATTCAGAGGCCGTAGAAATTGACTTTTCAGAACTGAAAGTGTATGATGCAAATGGAAATCAAATTGACAACAGAGATACTTCATACAATGACGGTGAGACATCACTAATCGTAACAACACCGCCTTTAGAAGAAGGAGTTTACACACTAACAAGTAAAGTTCTTTCAAAAGTTGATGGACATTTAGTTCAAGCAGCAGTAGTATTTGGAGTAGGAGATGTACAAGTTGATACATCAATGTTAGATTCACAAGAAACTTCTGAAACAACTTTCATTCCAGAATCAGTTGCAAGATTTCCAGGACTTGTTGGGCAAACAATTGTTCTTGGAGGAGTAATAGTTTCAATTACAATTTGGTCATCACAACAAACTAGATTTAGAGAATTATTTAGCGACATAAATGAACAATTCAAGACAAAATTTACAAAAATTATTGGTTATGGTGTAATTGCAACATTTGCATCAAACTTCATAATGTTAGGTGTTCAAACATGGAGGCTGGAGGTTTCACCAATCGAAGTAATTGGAACCACTTTTGGAACAACTTGGTTAATTCGAATGATAATTACAATCATCATCATTGGAATATGGTTCTGGATGGAAAAGAGAAAAGAGATATCAATTAAAGGACAAATTCCGTTACTTGTAGCATCACTAATTCTAATTGCAACAACTACAATGATGGGTCACGGAGCATCTACAGAGTTAGAAGCAGCATGGATTTTAGATTATGCACATAATTTGTTATCATCAATTTGGATTGGCGGCGTAATATTTTTTGCATTTGTTGCACTTCCAACAATTTCAAAAACCGATGATGCTTTGAGAAATAAAATTACCCTAAGCTTGATTCCAAGATTCTCAGGCATATTCATCATTGCAATTGGAATTTTGATCATCACAGGTCCTACTCTACTATGGTTCTTAGATGACAATGTTGGAGCACTCACAGAATCCACATATGGAAAATTAATCATGATAAAAATTGGACTTGCAATTGCAATGATTGCATTTGGTGGAATGTATCAAGTGAAATTTCTCAAAAACCCAAGTAATTACGAATCTCTGAACATTTCAAAGAGAATTAGTAAGCCATTAAAGTTAGAAGCAGGATTAGGAATTGCTTTACTAGCTGTAGTTGCATTGTTGGTAAATTCTTCATTACCAGAAGGAGAAATTCAATCAGCAGATGCATTACAGCCAACGTTTGGTTATGAATCAATTCTTTTCTCTGAGAATGCAAAATTTGAGGTCAAAGTAGAACCTGCAGGAATAGGTCAGAATACAATTTCAGTTATAGTTTCATCGTTTGATGATAAACCGCTTGATGATATTTCAGGATTGAAGGTAAAGGTTTCTAATCCACAGAAAAATATTTCACCAATACTAGCAGAGGTTTCCGAAACTGTACAAAGTTCAATTACAAAATATACAGCAGATGCAACATTTGGTTTTGCAGGAAACTGGCAGATTGAATTAGAAGCACAAAGAGAACAAAACTCTAATGAAAATACAATTTTCAATTTACAGATTAAACCATTGTTAAGCGACATTAGAACAGAGATTACCGAGTATGAATTTCCTGCAGATGAGACAGCCCCACTTTTCCCAGTGTATGATGGAAAGAATTTGTGGATTTCAGATGCACAAAAACCACGTCTATGGAAGTTTTCATTAGAAGATGAACAATTTACTCCATACACATTTGATGGATTAACAACAATTTTCATGGATATTGGAAAAGATGGAAAGATTTGGTTTACAGATACACCAAACTCAAAGATTGGAAGTTTTGATCCTAAAACAGAACAATTTGAAACAATTCAACTTCCACAATTCAATTTAGTTACTAAGAAATCACTTCCAACATCTGTAGGAGTAGATAGTGATAATGACGTATGGGTAGCGGTGATTGATCAATCATTGATCTTAGAGTATAACCAATCAACAAAAAAATTCAAAATAATCAATACAATTACTCCTGAAGCTGGACCAACAGCAATAGAGATTGATGATTCAGATAATGTTTGGTTTGCCGAATCACTTGTAGGAAAATTGGGAAAAATTGATGGAAAGACAAAAGAATTGACTGAGTTTGCACCTGAAGTTCCAATGGCCGAACCATTTGCATTAATGATTGACAAAGAAGATAACGTGTGGATAGCAGAGCATATTGGTCCAGCAGTAACAAAGTTCAATCCAGTGTTAGATAGTTTTGATCAAGTCAAAATCTCAAATCCAGAATCATTACCATTTGGAATGGCTTTTGATAAATATGATAACATGTGGATAGCACAACACGTCATTGATAGTTTGGTAGTTTATGATCAAAATAATCAACAGATGATGGAAGTTCCAATTCCAACAGAAGGATCATTTACACAATTTGTCATAGCAGATGATAATGGAGATATTTGGTTTGTGGAACAACGTGGAGGTAAATTAGGCAAAGTTTCAATCAGTGCAGTACCAACTCAAAGAACCGTCGTTCAAGAGGATACATCAATTGACATAATTTATGTAGAATTAGTTGCCCCAATTGTTGCTGCAGGAATTATCGCAACTGCGTTGTTTTATGTAAAAAGTGTCAAAGATAAGAGAAAGATTGACGATATAATCTCCACTAAGTAAAATAAGAGTTCAATTCGATAAACTGTATGAAGCTACTTCTTGGAATATTGTTAGTATTTGTTGTTACAATTTCATTTGGAACAGCGTTTGGACATGGAGCAGGAATTGAAGCATCACCATTAATTTTTACAAATGACAGAGAAGTCAAAGTTACTGTAGAATTACTTCCAGCAGAATTTTACAAATCTGATCAAAAAATGATCAAAATAGATGCATATGATCATACAAACAGAGAAACAATAACCAATGCAAGTTTCAAAGTTGAAGTTTTCAATGATGAAGAATTATTACTAAACGAATGGTTTTATGCCGAAGATGGAAATTTAATTTTAGAAGTTGACCCAGACGTAATTGTCACTAACATAGATAGTATCGAAATTTCTGGTGAGAAAAATGATTTTGGGTTATGGGAAAAAACTGACAATTCCCCATTAATTGTAACAGGTCCAATTTTTAACAAAGGCGGAATATTCACATTCAAAATTACATTAGATGCCCAAGACGCAATTGGAAATATTAGTGACGTGGAATTTGAGGTTCAAGTCAGTGTGACTGAGGTTTCATATCACAATGAAGATGTAGGCATGAATGAAACAGAGTTTAGAGTAAAGTCATACTATGATAAGATTAGTAATTTTGAATATGACTCAAAAGAAAATATAGCAAAGGTCAGTCTTCCATTTGATTTTTCAGAATCAAACATTTCACATACCAATGTAATACATACTGAAATAATGTTTCCAAAAGACACATTGGAGTTTTTATCTCCAAATTATTTTGGAACAGGTAATGATATAGAATTATTCAAATCATCAATATTCATAGATGATTATTCAGAGGAAGATAATCGTATTGTACACTTTGTATTATTACCAGACCATCTTCGTCACATTAAAAATCAGATAAAAAAGACTGGAGAGGAACTGCCAAACTCACTTGATTTGGTTTTAACTAAAGGAAAAGAGATAGAATTTCCACTTAGAACTCTAACTCTTAGTGAAGAATATCAGGTAGATTTGTCATGGGATCCCAAAGTAATCATTCCTGGAGAAAAAGTCAAGTTCATTTACACTTTTAGAGATACAAGTGATTTAGGACCAGTTAGGGATTCAGATTATACAATGACAATTTTACAAAATGGACAGACGATTTTCTCTGAAGATAGATTTGCAAAAATTGGTGCAGACTTTACAGACTTTACATTTTCTGAAGAGCAGACAGGTCTAACAGTTGTAAGGTTTTCAAATATTTCAGGTAGTGGACAACAAA
>CACFJZ010000011.1 GCA_902566725.1 uncultured marine group I thaumarchaeote | reverse complement strand
TTTCATTAGCTGTTTCAGGATCAATTTCTTTTTTTGCCATTTAATTTTTCACCCATCTATTTTACTCGAAAAGTTTCAGTTATACTAACACTTTCAGAGTATTTTTCATTAAAGATTTCAATGTAGATTTCATAAGTTCCAGATTTTATGATTAATTCAGAGAAAGTATCATCCACAGGCAAAATATTATTATTTTGAATAAAACATTGTTTAAGATAACCACTTTGTGTTAGAACATCTTTGCCAGAAGTTACATCATAAATGGTAATGTAAAGATCTCCACAGTTGAAATTAGAATCAGAGAAATTTAGAGAAAATTCAAGATTAGAATTTTGGGCAATTTCAGAATTTAATCCAATTAGACTTAATCCATCAGTCGAATATGAACTATGAGATTTACCATCACCAAATTGTAAGAAATTTAGCTCACGATCTGAACTACTAAGAGTTTCTGCCATGACAGCAGTTCCTAATGAGACAGATAGAATTATCGGAAGGACATAGATTACAAATGCTGAAGCTTTTACCAAGATGTTTCAAGTTGAATAGTCACGTATATCAAATTTGTCATAATTTTTGATGATAATTATGTTTAATTTGGGAAGAGATTTTTCTTAATCATGACCAAAAAGGAATGTAAAGATGGAAAATGTGAAGTAAAAATTCCAGACTTAAGTATTAACAAGAATATTGAGAATAAAGGGGACAAAAAGGATTCGTCAAAACGTCTAAGATAATTTGGTCATTTGAGTTAAATCCTAGAAAACGATAATTTTTTCGTGAGATTAAGGAAGTTTAGAGCTAGAGCATATCGTTGTATACATGATTCGGGCGAGATTAGAGTAGGAGACCTAGCAGCTTTTGTAGGTCGTAATGAAAGTGGTAAAACAACAATTCTACAAGCACTGACACTACTTAACAAAGATCAACAAGTCTCAGAGCTTGATTTGTGTGATGAGATGACAGAGGAATTGAAACAAGAAGTTAGATTAGCTGAAGGAGAATTTGAACTAAATCATAATGAAACTAAATTAATCAAAGATACATTTCCCTCAATTCCAGAGATAAAAAAAATTAAAATTTTCCGAACTAATAAAAATCCAATACCACAGTATGATTTTGGAGATGTTGAGATCAGTGAAGCTGAAAATAGTGGATTAAATTCGTGGGAGAATTTTAGAGATAAGTTTCTTGCATTTTTAGATACAATTCCAAATCATGTGCAAATTAAACTTGATACGGGATTTTTTCAGGGCCAAGCACCAGAAACTGAAGAAATATTTCGTAATGAGATGGCAGAATTTGGAAATAATTTACAAGTAGTAGCATCTGATGAAACACAAGTTATAGAAGAATGGAATAAAATTTCTGATGAAACAGAGGCAAATTTTCAAAGTTTACTTGTTGGAACCACAGAGAAGATGGCACTAGAGAATTTCATAGATTCTAACTTACATCCAAGATTTGTATATTTTTCAGATTATAAAAAAATTATTGGAAATATCAATTTGAACGAATACAAAAAGGAAAGAACAAGTCCAAGTATTGAGTTTTCAGAAGAAGAATTCGATAAAGCAGATACCGTTGATAATTTATTCTATCTCGCAGAGTTGGATGTTGATGAATTAGAAGAAGCAAAGAATAGTCCATCACAATTAATCAAATTACTAAATACGTCAAGTAAACGACTAACTGAGAAATTGAATCCAGCATGGAAAGGAGATCCAATACATGTAGAATTACGATTAAACCCAAATAATGTGATGAGTGTGGTGATATCAGATGTACATAGAGATGGTACAGTTACAAATACAGGATTACTAAACAGACGTGCAGAGGGATTTAAGTGGACATTTTCATTTATTGTAAATTTTGCTGCAGAAACACAACGTGCAGAACTAAAAGAAGCAATTTTACTTTTAGATGAACCTGCTAGAAATTTACATCCAACACAACAACGTGGAATTTCAGATTTACTAAAAAGTTTGGCAGGTTCTAACCAAGTATTATATGCAACACATTCACCTTATATGATTTTTGATTATGCACCAGGAAATCTTTTGGTAGTTGAATTAGATAAGAAAAAGCACCTAAGTAGAATTTACTATGACTATTGGAATGCAGATGATTTAACATTAACACCAATTCTATACGGATTATCAAGAGGTCTTGTAGAATCTATTCTAGACAGAGAGATAGGATATAACTCAAGACCAATAATTGTAGTCGAAACAATTTCAGATACAATGTATCTAAATGCATTTGACAAATTTTTAGAGGATCCAAATATTTCAATGAATCCACTCAATATTGTTGCAGCCTATAACAAGAATTCTGTTTTACCAATATCAATTTTCTACAGGAATCATGGATACAATACATTTGTTTTATTAGATAATACAGAAGAATCAAAGGATATATCAGCACAATTAATTGCTAATGAATTTTCAAAGACCCAAACCATATTCTTTGAGGAAAAATCAAAAGCCCTGCAATCTATCGAAGACTATATGGTTGTAGAAGATTATCTTCATGCAGTAAATCAGACATATGCAATAAAGCTAAGAAGAGAAGGATACGTCAATCTGACTGAAAAAGATATTGAATCTAGAAATAAGAATGGGATTATTGAAAGTCTACATTCTATTTGGGAAGAACATAGAGAAGATGGATGGGAAGAATTCGACAGTGAAGAAGTTGCACGCTACATTTGTGAGAAAATTGCAATTGGAGAAGCTGATTTCTTATCAGATAAGACCAAGGATAAGTTTAGATCATTATATCGATTAATCGCAGAAAGAATTAGACAGCAACAAAATCTAATGGCCAGTCAAGGTTCAGATAAAAAGAAGATGAGCGTTTAAGTGTAATCGCTATCATCTAAGAATGATTTTTTTGGGTTTCGTGGACGAGTTTTTAATAATCTTGCACCAAATATGATGATCGGTATAGAAACTCCCATGAAAAGAATGGGGGTAATTTCAGTTGCAAAATCAACTAACTCAGGTTTTAGATCTTCGATCATCGTATTAGCATACAACATTCCAACTAAGATAATTGCACCACCAAGAATAATGAGCATTCCATTAAATTTTGAGCCATAACGCTTTGAGAGAACAAATGATACACCAAACATTATTCCTGCAGGTGCAATACTGAGAGAGATGAATTGGAATAGTTTTGGTGCAGCCTCAAATCCAAATGAGTCATTATCAGCAGGATCAATCATGAAATTAAATAGTGTAAGAACTTCAGCAACAAAGAATATGGATAAAGCCAAACCTGCAATTGCCATATATTTCTCTAATGCCATAAAGAGAAATTTTATTTTGATGTAATAAACTATAACTTAATTCTATAGAATTCCCACTAGAGCAGAAAGTTCTTTTCTACATGCAGCGCCTAATTCTTCAGCAGATTGTTCAGGCGTTAGATCATTCAAGAATATTCCAAATCCATGTTCTAGTCCAGACCAAGGAGTAGTTTGAGGGTATACTTCGACATGCCAATGAATTTGTTTACTATTTTTCTTTTCAGGAGATAGATGAAATGCAATGTTAAAAGACACATCCTTAATACAATTTGAAAGTCCACCAAGTGTTGCTCTTAGAATTAACGCAAGATCATTGATTTCTTTTTGAGAAATTTTTGAGAAACTTGTTGCATGTTTTTTTGGACATATCCAAAATTCGTATGGATGAGATGGAGCCCAAGGGGATAATGCAATGAATCCTTCAGTTTGAAGTATTTGGCGTGGACCACCAGATTCAGAAGTTATTAATTGACTCATTGGATATACACCTTTTTCATTTAGAATTTTATGAGATGAATTTGCTTCTTCTTCAATTTTTGGAGGGATTGTTGAAAAAGACATCATGTGTAAATGAGGATGATCTGTTTTTGTACCAGAATTTTTTCCACTATCAGCATAGATTGCAACATATGCAACACCCTTTTGAGTATAGAGCCATCGTAATCTATCTTGAATTACAGATAAAACATAGCCCCATTGTTCAACGCTAATTGTTGCTAAAGTTTCTTTTTCATCAGGAGAAGCAATAATGTTGTAATGATATCCATATGCAGGTTCACTATACAATGGATGTTCGGAGTATGTATTTTCAGTCTCAATATCAACTGCAGGATTATTTGCAGGTACAACTCTAACAGTCCAATTTTTCACAAAATCACCTTCATCATCTTGCAATCGCTGTAACATTCCATCTTTTAACACAAGAGAAAGAACTGACGGCTTTGTCATGGATTCATTGCCAGGTTTAAATGGATTTTTCTTGGTTTTAGTGACTTTAGTTTTCGAAGGATTAACAATTACAAATCTTTCAGCCACATGATCGCGTCTTAGGTTACCCACTTGTTTATAGAAAAAAATTTCATTAAAAAGTGTTCAAACGATCTATTAAAAAAATACTAGATTTTGAAGATTTAAAACAAAGAATCTTTTTCGAAAAATGTTGGTAGATAATTCTCAAATCAAAATTGTGTATGTTTTGTTAGATGGAGTAGGAGATTTACCACATCCAGACATTGACAATAAAACGCCACTTCAAGCAGCAAAAACTCCAAACATGGACAAATTAGCAAAAAATGGTAAAATGGGTGAAGTAATTTCAGTAGGAAAAGGAATAGCGCCGGAATCCGATATTGCAGTTTTCAACATGCTTGGATACAAATTTCATCACGCAGATTATGCAGGAAGAGGAGTTATAGAAGCAATAGGAACAGGGATAGATTTCAAAGATGGAGACTTGGCATTACGTGGAAACTTTTCAACATTGGATGAAAAAGATGTAATCATAGATAGAAGAGCAGGTAGACATATCGAAAGAGAAGATGCAGAAGGAGTATCAAAAGAAATTGAAGAGAAGATAAAATTTTCAAGTCCTATGGCATCAGTAGTAGTAGCACCTACAATAGGACATAGAGTGATAATTAGAATTAGAGATGAGCATCCACTATCACCAAACATAACAAACACTGACCCAGCATATTCAAGAGTAGACGGTATGGGAGTTGCTAAAGCAGTAGGAGATTTTCTAAAAATTGAAAGATGTTTACCATTAGACGAAACAGACAGTGCAGGATTATCTGCAGAGTTGGTAAATGAATTTACCGAGAAATCATTACAAATTCTAAAAGATAGTGAGATCAACAAAAAGAGAGGTTCACAAGGAAAGAAACTATTAAACAGCATACTATTACGTGATGCAGGAAACAAATATCCAAGAGTTGAAACAATTAATGAGAAATATTCTATGAAATTCTCATGTATAGTTGATATGCCTGTAGAGATTGGAATATCAAATGTTCTAGAAATGAAAGCATATAGTGCAGGAGGATTAACCGATTATGAAAAGAAAGCAACGGTGGCTGCCAAATCTATGGAAATAGAAAATGCAATTTATGTTCATTTGAAAGGTCCTGACGAATTTGGTCATGATGGAGATGCAATTGGAAAAATGAAGAATATTGAAGAGATTGATGAAAGATTTTTTGGTACACTTTTGAAAAATATTGATACAAGTAAAGTGTATGTAATGATTTCAGCAGATCATTCAACACCGTGTATTAACAAAGGACACAGTGACGATCCAGTTCCGGTTTTAATTTCAGGAGACAGTATTTCAAATGATGGTTCAGAGAGATATACAGAAGAATTTGCCAAGAAAGGTGAAATCGGATTGTTAGAAGGTGCTCAAGTAGTTAGTAAGGCAATTGAGATTATTAAATCAGAAAACTAGAAACTTCTTTTGAATTAATCATTTCTGTAACAGTATTTTTTATTTTATCAATATCGATATTATGATATTTACCACTAGCAGTTTCTAATTTTGTCAAGGCACGATTAAAAATGCTAATACATATTTCATCTTCGTCTTTTTGATAATGAACTAATCCTGCTGCAACTAAAATTAGTCCCTGTACAAGAAATTTTTCATCTCCAATACAGTTTTTCCAGACACCTTCAAGAATTTCATGACATTCCCAGAATCTTTCATTATTGAAGTATGAGATTCCATCAGAAATTGCATGTTCTTTTTCAACAATCTCTTCAATAACATGTTTTGCATGATCGAGAGGTCCAATCGGAGATAACTTTTCTATCAATTGATCAAGATTTGATTGAGGGATAGACGTATCAATTTCAATATACTTTTTTGAAATTCTACAATCACGTAGAATCAGATCCATTCCAGAGGCAAGACGTCTAGACTCTCGGAGTATGTCTTTTGCCATTTTACGATTAAGATTTGATGAGTTTTTGAGATGAAGCATGTATCTGTCCATGACTAAATTAAATCAGAATTTCTTAAATTTCTTCTTAATTCATTGAAGATTTATAAGAACTATTCAGAGGATTTGCTACATGTCAATGATTGAAACAGTAAATGATGTAGAAAATTCATTCTTATCTAGAAGAGAAATTACATGTAATTTTCAAGGTCTAGGTGGCAAACTTAAGAAAAAAGAGGCAGTTGAGATGGTCACTAAAGAATTCAATTTGGCAGACAAAACAGTTATTGCAATAAATATGAAAAATCAGACAGGTAGACCAAATGTCACTGGAATGTTTTACGTTTATGATAACGAGGAATTAGCAAAGAAACAGGTTAATCCTACAATTTTTGAAAGATTAGAAAAACAAGCAAAAAAAGATGCTGAAGAAGCAGCAGCTGAAGCACCTGCTGAAGAAGCAGCAGCTGAAGCACCTGCTGAAGAAGCAGCAGCTGAAGCACCTGCTGAAGAGGAGAAGAAAGAGTAATGCCTGTAGAGAAAAAAGGCCACAAAGGAATTAGTCCTAAAGTGAGTCAATACTATAAAGTAGATAGTGACAAGTTCACTAGAGAAAGAAAAACCTGTGTGAGATGTGGAAAAGGTGTCTTTATGGCAAACCACAAGAATAGAAGAACCTGTGGCAAATGTGGCGACACGGAATTTATTCAGTAAAGTTTTTTCGTACGAAGTTTTGAATTTTTTGTTTTAATAATTTCTAATTGTTGTAATAATAATTCATCAAATTTTATGTTTGATAATTGTACAGCATTAAGTTTGATTGTATTTGTATCAAGAGATATTTTGGATGCAGGCAATTTTTGTTCAATCCAGAATTTTATTACTTTATCCTCTAACTTATAATCACGAAATCCAGAAGGAAATCTTTTTGTTATGTGAGACAATAGAGTAGCATCATTGAAAACACTCCTAGGTTCTAATAGTCTAGTATTGTCAGAATATACATTTTCAAATAGATTACTTGAGATTTCATCGGATAGTAATTCAGAATGAGATAGACGGGTAACTAATTCAAGATAATGAAGAAATTCGTGTGCCAATATTGCATGAATCGTTCCTTTTAGACCATAAGCAACTAATGGTGCAGAGATTTGTATAACAACTTGAATAGAATCATTTACAATTAGAGGAATAGTTCTAGCATATAGAATTCCTATATCAAGAGAATTTGAATTTCCTGATATAATTATTGATGGATCTATATATGCTGCAGGAAAGTTTATCGAAGATGCTTTTTCAATTCTTTTAATTCCATCTGTAATTAGAGAAAATCTTTTTAGGATTAATTCGTAGGTTGCCTTAGGTATAGTTCCATTTTCAAAAGATTGAGTAATTTTACTAAGTGGATTCATAGTTACTCTTGAAAAATTAGTATAAAAAAGCTTGATGTGTTTAAACAATAATATTTTTGAAATCAAGTTTTTTACAAAAACACGGATTTTCTAACAGTTCAGAAACATTTGGAGTTAAATCAGAATTTTGGACAAAAGATTTGAGAGGTATTCCACCATCTACAAACAAATCTAAAAGAAATTTAGTTTTTCCTAGTTTTTTGTAGTGTACATCATAAATTCGTTTTGTATTATTATTCTTATCTTTCGAGTTATTAATAATTTCAGTATTTTTTAAAAGAGATAGTTTTTTCAAATTTAATGATTTAATTAATTTTTTAGTGTCAATAGTTATAGAAACTTCAGATTTGAATGGTACTGAACCTTTAGGTTGAATAGGTAATTTTCGTAATTCGAATAGAGATACGTTTTCTAAATCAAAAGATTTTTGTAATAATCGATTTCGTTTTTTTGGATTTAAGATTTTTGCAAAAAATGGCCTTCCATTACCAAGAACTAAACTAGATTGATCTTCACCTCCTATCCAATTGATTTGTACTCGATTAGCATCGAATTTTTTTTTTAGAAAATAAGAGATTTTACTTTCAACACTTTCAATACTTTCTAATCCAGTAAAATTACAATTATGACAACCAAATCCATTACAACTTGTGCATGATTTTAGTTTTTGAGGTATATTTCGAATTTTTTTATTGTATCTTCCATATACAAAAATTGGTTTTGATCTAATTACAGATGAACCATCCTTCAAATTTATTTGTAGAAAAATATCAGGTTCTTCAATATTTTTGACAGTTTTTGTTTTTTTAGATATTTTTTTTATTAATTCATTAGAAACGCTAAATTTGATATTTTCAACTCCTTTGATTTTGAATTTTGATTTAAGATAATCATCTCGTTCCAAGTAAGAGTGCTTTATAGTTAGACCTAGATTGAAGGTTTTGAAATCAAAACTATTGATTTTTTCGTAGATGTCAAACAGAATAGAATCCAGTGTGTCAAAAACATCTTTACAAATAAAACAATTACTCTTTAGAGATTTACTAGATTTTGAATGAGTTTTTAGATATGATTGTGAAATCAATCTCCTAGTACAATGTTTACAAAGAGTATAGTCTTTTAGAATTTTAGACATCTTGTAATGTTTTTTGTCCAGACTTTTTGAAGTTTTTGTTCTTATTTTGTAACATTTTTTTAATTTTTTGTGCCTTTGCTTCACCCAAACCAGGTGTTTTTGCAAGTTCATTGATAGGAGCACATAATGCATCAAGAGGGGTGCCAAATTTTTCTAATAACCGTATTGCAGATTTTTCACCAACACCAGGAAGACTAGACAATACAGATAGTTGCTGTTTCTCAATATTGTTTGATTTTTTAATTTTCTTAAGAAATGGACCTTTTGTTACTTCTTTTCGTGAAGAAAGAGAAACAAGTAGTTTTGCAGTATGTGTTGCGCTGGGAGTAGGGATTATTGGGATTTTGAATTCTAATGCCACAGTGGACAGTGCACCGTAAAAAATCAGAGGATTGTCAGTTAATTCTTCAATTTCATCTACATTTCCTTCAACTAGCAATATTGGATGTTGATAATGTTCAGTTAGTCTATTACATTGATCAAACAGACGTCCATCAAAAATTGAAGAGAGTAAATCACTGATACTTTTTCTTTCAACTACAGTTTCAGGTGCAACAATATAATCTCCTATTGGAAGCGTTTTTACTTCAGTTTTTACACCAATTGCAGATAATAATTTTGGAATTCCACTCTTTTTTTCTCTCTCATCAACTATAATTCGTAATTCTTCAATTTTCACAATTAGGTTACATGTCCTATGTTAAAATTTGTTAAGGTGTTATGATGATGGTTTATCATTTGGAGGGTTTGGATTTTTTAGCATCTCTTGAATTTTTTGCTCTTGTTCTTGAAGACTAGTTTTTAGTCGTTCTTCTTGTTTTGAAAGGACAGTAGATTTTGTTTTGGATAATTCCTTTTTTTCTTCTAGTTCATCAATTAATGATTTTTTGTCAGATTTGATGAGTATTGTTCCAGCGTATTTGAAAACTTGATCATCATCAGATGCTTTTTTTAATTCTTCCAAGGCTCGGTCTGATTCAGCATTCTCCATTTCAACTTGTTGCTTTTGCATTAAGATTGATTGGAGATTTTGTTGAGATTGTTGCATTTTTCCAATTTGTTCTTGTAACCAAGGTGGCATTTGTTGTCCTGCTGACATGATTTAGGATTTATTGTTGTTTTATTATATCTTTACAGAGTTTATGGTATCATATGAAGCCTGTAATAGACGAAGTGTAGAATTTAGATTTGCTCTCAAGTGAGGTAAGTGTTCAGATTCAAGTTCAATGAGAATTTCTTTATCAAAAGAGATTTTTGTTTTTGTGGGATTTTCAGGATAAAATTCATTGTCAGTGTTAATTGAATGATATATTGATGAAGTTTCCTTATCAGAAAAGAATTGAATTTTTGTATTAAATTTTAACGTCATATGCAGTTCCAGCTATCTTTAGTCCACATTTTTTGCAGGCCCAAATTCCAACTGCTTCACGGATTATAGGACCACCACATTCTGGACATTTTCTTTTGCTTTTCATCAAATGATGAACTTGTGTGTATTGTTTACGAATTTTGATTCCGTATCTTGGTCCAAGTCCTTTTAGTGTGGTTTGTTTTTTTGCCATTCTAATTATCACTCTACTTTGATTGTTTTATAATCTCTCGTATTTTGGCGCCTGCCTTGATTGACATTTCAGAACATTTGATTAATTCTTCTGCGGTAAATCCATCATGTCCGCCTTTTTGGAGGGCAACCACATTACCGTCAGAATTTGTTGTGATTGTAATTCGTGCATCCATTATAGACCATTCATCAATAGTTGGATCAACTACAATGTGTTCTCCAATTTTTGCCATTGTTACAGAAACAGGTAAGGTTGTAACTGGAGGTTCTGTAAATTGCTCTTCGACTTTTACAGGAGCATCATCTTGCATTTCATATTTTGGAATTTTACAAGAATTGATAGCAGCTGTTGAAGCATAAGAACAAGCATCAAATAAATTTCCATCATGATCAGTCACAGCATTATCACAAAATATTCCAATTACAGATTTGTCTTTTTCTAAAACAAGTTGTTTCATATCTAACATTCCACTTTCTCTAATTCCTCTATCAGTAACTCTTGCAAGCTCTACAACATCAGGAGTTGGAGGTCCAGTTTCTGCAGAAGGATGTGCAATTGGTAAAATTTCGGCAGTACAAATCAACATTCCTTTGTCACCTGTATCAGGGAAAGGACGTTCAGGTTGGATTTTTACACCAGCAACAACTTCAGTGTCACCAAGTCTTGCACGTGCTGAACCCTCAGCTTTAGGTATTACATTAAGATCAATAGTTAATTGACGTGATTCATCAAATTCACGACCATCAACTCGTTTTCCTTCTTTAAGTAAATCTAGAATCTGATTTCTCTTTAGTTGATCAATAATTAATCCATCACTCATTGTTTCTCACCGTTTGCAAAGAATTTGTCTTGTAAAGCTTTTTTCTGTATTTCATAGACTTGATTACAACCATCAATTCCAATTTCAATACATTGTTTGTACTCCTCAGGAGTAAGAATTCCATCTAATTGTAATAATGTAATCTTTTTCAAATTTGGCATATAACCAATTGGAAGATCAGCTTGTCCTGCCTGGTCTTCTTCGTTATTAACATCTAAGATAACAGCATCTGCAGCTTTTCCTGCAGCACATCCTGCTACAAGATCACGCATTGGAATTCCAGCATCTGCTAATGCAACTGAAGCACCAGTTAATGCAGCACATCTTGTACCACCATCTGCTTGTAAAACTTCCATATAGACATCAACTGCAGTTCGTGGAAATTCTTTTAGCATGACAGCAGGTTCTAATGCTTCTTTGATTACTTTACTAATTTCAACTTCTCTTCTAGAAGGTGCAGGATTTTTTCTTTCACCTACGGAGAATGGTGCCATGTGGTATCTACAACGTAAAATTCCAGTATCTGTGTCAGACATGTGTTTTGGATGAACATCTCTTGGACCATAGACACCTACGAGAATCTTGTTATCACCAAATTCGATGTATGCAGAACCATTAGCATTTTTTAATACTCCTGCCTTTATTGTGACTTTTCTAGTTTCGTTAACTTTTCTTCCGTCACAACGAATTCCGTTTTCATCTAATAATACAATATCTGTGTCTCTTCCACCCATTTTTATTCACTTTTTGATTCCAACATTTCTTTTACTTGATCAGTTAAATTTGCAACGTGTGCTTGTTCTTCGATCAACTCAATTGCTTGTATTGCCTTTAATAATCCATGTGGATCATCAGAGGAAACAACAAGTAATCCATTTTGACCGATAGTAACTTGGCTATTTGTTGAGGATTCAATCATTTGAATCATTGATCCACGTTTTCCGATTAGCCTAGGAACTTTGTTTGGAGATATTTTTACTAATTCACCTGAGTCAATTTTTCCTAATTCACGACCACTAATTGTAATGAGAGGATCACGTGTTTTATCAAAATTTACAATTCTTGCTGCAATTAAATCACCTTTAGCTAATTTTGCAGTCATATCATCAGAACTTGATGAATAATCTCTTCCAAAAACATCACTAGCTGGAAGCATTCCAACATAGCAAGAATTAATGTCTGCAGTCCAGGATAAGGAAGAATGGGATATAATTTTTCCAATTACTAAGTCATCATCTTTTGGAACATACCCACCAGTTAATGGAATTACTCTCACACTTCCATCATGGACATCAGATAAACCAACAATAGTAGAAATGATGTTTTCACCAACTTGGACAGTATTTTGTTCAGCCCTATATGGTCCAGAGGTTATGACTTCACCAGGAATGACATGACGTTTACGTTCAGAACTCATTTTTGTACCTCAACATTTGCGGTACCCTTTGTAATTGCACCAAGTCTGTCTATCACGTTTGGTCTTGCGGCAGCGGGTATTTCAAGTATTGCTTTTAATGAGCCATTTGGTTGCCAATCTTCTTTTTTTAAGCTTCCAGTTGATTTTAAGACGGTGTAAGATTGAGCAACAAACTGTGCAGGAACCGAAATTTCAAGAGTTAGGTTTTCAGTTTTTAAGGGAATTATTGGCCTGAGTTTTTCAACAATGTCTTTGATTTGTTCATCAGCATTTTTGAAAGGATCAATTGAGACACGACCGTCAGTTAATGCCTGTTCGATTCTTAGTGGAGGATGTGGCAGATGAGTTCTAGGATCAACGTATGTTTTTGAAATAAAAGTTACAATTTGTTTGCGTTTGTCTGCAGTCATTTTTTTTCTTTGTTCAGTTGTAAGATTAAGCTCGCCCTTTTTCATCATTATTTCAGCAATTTGTGTAGAATCATCTGTTTTGAAGACTTTGAGGAGTAATTCACTAGATGCACGTTTTCCTTTTCCAGAATCAGTGTAGATTTCATCAGATACTAAGATTTTTGAAATTTCAGAAATTTTGCCAAGTTTATAGTCAAATGCAGGATCAGGTTTTACCAAAATTTCAAATTTTTCATTTTCATAGCTGTATTTTACGACGGTTACCTTATCCATAATATATGGATCAAAGCACATTCGTATTTATCTCTGATGAAAAAAGTACTACATTTTTATTGGTACAGTCTGTTTTTTGATTAAGATTTGTCACTAGAGATTATTAACGAAAATGAGCAGAAAGTATCTGTCAAGATAAAAGACGTCCCAATACAGTATGCAAATGCATTAAGACGAATCTGTCTAAATGGAGTTCCTATCTATGCTGTTGAGAATGTTGATGTTTTAGAGAATTCATCAGTTTTAGCAGATGAAGGATTAGCACATAGAGTAGGGTTAATTCCATTGAAAACGGATTTAGAATCATCAAAAGATGGGAATGAGAGTGACAAGATAATGCTCACATTAGACTCTGGAGTTTCTGAAGAAACCAGAACTATATTATCAGGTGATTTAAAATCACAAGATCCCAATGTCATTCCAACATCAAATGACATTCCAATAGTTATCCTTGCACCAGGTCAATCATTAAAGTTTGAAGCACATGCAAGATTAGGTAAAGGAACAGAACATGCAAAATGGAATTCATCTAATGTAGTAACATTAACAGATTCAGATAACGATAATGAGAAAATTTTAACAGTGGAAACAACCGGTGCGTTAGAACCAAAACACATCATATTATCAGGTGTCGAACAACTATCAAGTAGATTATCTGAGTTTAAAACAATCATTTCAGACATAAAGTAAGACAACATATTATATTTGGGTAAAATGGCGAATTGACTTATGGCAACACAAGCTAAGATAGAAACGCTGAAAATACTCAAAAAGGCATCTAAGGATAATGATGCTCCAATTTGGGCAAAAGTAGCTGATTATGTTCAAAAATCAAGATCAAATCAGAAAATTATCAATCTTAAGAGAATTGATGAAACAACAGAGGATGGAAATGCCATAATCATTACAGGTAAAGTTTTAGGAACAGGAAATATTTCACATAAAGTATCAGTATCATCATTTTCAATTTCAAACTCTGCAGCAAAAAAAATTAAAGAATCAGGTGGAGAAATATTGAAATTTTCAGAAATGATTGAAAAGTTTCCAACAGGTAAAGGAGTGAAAATAATTGGGTAAGTGGAGTAACAAACGTTCTCAAGCTCAACAACAGCAACAACAACAAGTTGTTGATACAAGTAAACCAGTAGTAGTCGATGGAACAAACTTGATTGCAGGAAGAGTTGCATCAAATGTTGCCAAACTACTAAGAAAAGGAAATAGAGTTTCAATAGTTAATTGTGATAAGATTATGATGAGTGGAAGAAAAGCTAAAGTAATTTCAGAGTATGAAGACTTTTTGAGAATTCACAGTATCATTCATCCACAACATGGACCATTCCATCCTAGAAGACCAGATACAATTATGAAACGAATGATTAGAGGTATGCTTCCAACTGAAAAACCATCAAGAAAAACAGATTTGGCAAGATTAAGAACATACATTGGAGTTCCAAGCGAAGTTAAAGGAATAGAAAAAATTCAATTTGAAAAAGCAAAGATTACAAAAGATTCATCAAAATATACAACAATGGCAGAACTAAGCAGATATGTTGGAGGAACTAACTTTTGATTCCAAAAACTGAGATTTACTATGCATCAAGAAAAACTGCCAGTGCACACGTATACATTACTAAAAACGGTCATGGTAAAGTTAGAGTAAATAACATACCGCTTGAGATGATTGAACCAGAATCAGCAAGAGAAGTGATGATGGCACCATTAGAGATTATTGGAGAAGAGAATAGAGACAAAGTTGATATTTCAATTAGAGTTAGAGGTGGAGGTTTCATGGGACAAGCATATGCATCAGCAACTGCAATGTCAAGAGCATTAGTTGGTTGGACAAAATCTAAGAAAGAACCAAAAGATCATCCATTCCCTAAATCAACCCGTCAACAATTACGAGAAAAGATTGCAGACTACGATAAATATTTGATAAGCGGAGATGCAAGAAGAAAAGAACCAAAGAAGTTTGGCGGACCTGGTGCTAGAAGAAGAAAACAGAAATCATACAGATAGTCAATTAAAAAATTCTATTTAGAAAATTGGAATTATGTTTGAATTATTTTCAAAATTTTCAATGTTCTTATTTTCTTTTAAAGTAAGGTCAATATCATCTAGTCCTTCCAGCAATCTAGTTTTTCTATGAGAGTCAATTTCAAAAGTTATAGATTCATTTCCAAAGGTAATTTTTTGTGAATTCAAATCCAATTCAACAGAATCTTGCACTTTTAGTAATTTTTCAACTTGAGTAACATCTAGAATTATGGGCAAAACACCATTTTTGAAGCAATTACTGAAGAAAATATCTGCAAAAGAAGGCGCAATAATTACTCTAAAGCCAAAATCTTTGAGAGCCCAAACAGCATGCTCTCTGGACGAACCACACCCAAAGTTTTCATTTGTTACCAAAATTTGAGAGTTCTGATAGACAGGATTATTCAATACAAAATCATTTTTGGGATTTCCATTTTGATCAAATCTCCAGTCATAGAAAAGAAATTTTCCAAATCCAGACTTGGTAATTAATTTGAGAAATTGTTTTGGAATAATTTGATCTGTGTCAACGTTTGCTTTATCAAATGGGGTGATTTTACTAGTAACTTTTGAAAAAGGTTCCATGTTTCAGCACCATTCCCTCACATCAACAAAATGGCCAGATATAGCAGAAGCAGCGGCCATAACAGGACTTACTAGATGTGTACGACCACCAGAACCTTGTCGTCCCTCAAAGTTTCTATTTGACGTACTAGCGCAACGTTCTCCTGGTTTTAAGATGTCAGGATTCATTCCAAGACACATGCTACACCCAGATTCGCGCCATTCAAAATTTGCATCCTTGAAAATTTTATCTAATCCTAATTTTTCAGCTTCATGTTTAACCATTTGAGAACCTGGAACAACCATTGCGTTTACATTTGAATTAACTTTTTTACCTTTCACAATTTCTGCAGCATCTTTTAGATCTTCTAATCTTGCATTTGTACAGGAACCGATGAATACTCTATCAATAGGAATTTCTACGATGGGAGTTTCAGGTTCTAAGTTCATGTATGCCAAAGCTTTTTTTGCACTTTCAACTTGGATTTCATTATTTTTACCATAATCTTCAGGGGTAGGAATTGTTCCAGTTACATCAGATACCATTGCAGGATTTGTTCCCCAACTTACTTGTGGTTCAATTTTTTCTACATTAATTGTAAAACTTTTATCAAATTTTGAGTTTGGATCAGACATTAGATTTTCTTTCCATGTATCAACTAGATTATCGTAATTTTCTGGGGTGTATTCACGATTATTGATATAATCAAATGTTTTAGAATCAGGAGCAATTAGACCAGCACGAGAACCTGCCTCAATAGACATATTACATATTGTCATTCTTTGTTCCATTGATAAATCACTAATTGCATTTCCACGATATTCCAATACATGACCTGTTCCACCATCAGTTCCAATTTTTTTAATTATGCTTAGAATAATATCCTTAGAAGTTACAGCAAAAGAATTCTTTCTTTGTCCATTAGCTAAGATTTCAAAAGTTTTTGGTTTTTCAAGCCATAGTGTTTGAGTAGCAAGAGTATGTTCAACTTCACTAGTTCCAATACCAAACGCAAAGGCACCAAATGCACCTTGGGTAGAAGTATGACTGTCACCACATACAATTGTACTTCCAGGCAATGTAATTCCTAATTGGGGTCCAATTACATGTACAATTCCTTGATTAGGATCATTAATTCCAAATAGCTTTATTCCGAAATCTTTACAGTTTTGTTCAAGTGTTTTAATTTGAGTAGACGAGGTTTCATCAATCATAGGTAAACTTCTATCAGTAGTTGGAACATTATGATCAATTGTAGCTATAGTGAGATCAGGTCGTCGAACTTTTCTGTTGTTAAGTCTCAATCCATCAAAAGCTTGAGGCGAAGTAACTTCATGTACAAGATGACGATCTATGTAAATCAAAGATGGTTCATTTTCTCTTTCAACTACAACATGAGAATTCCAAATTTTCTCAAATAATGTTTCAGTCATTTACTATAGTCACTTTTTATATTTGAAAAGACCGCCAGCAGCTATAATTTTTGCGATTATTTCGGAAAATGGTTTCATAGAATATACTTCATTTTTTGTGAGATTTTTTATTTCATTTTTTTCAATGTTAACCTCTAATTGATCAGAATTAGATATTTTCTGATAAGTTATATCGTCAATTTCAATTGGGAGTAAAAATGCACCATCTACAGAATTACGATAGAAAATTCTTGCAAAAGAAGTAGCAATTACGGCTTTTATTCCACAAGTGGATAAAGCTATAGGTGCATGTTCTCTAGATGAACCACAACCAAAGTTTTTTCCTGCAACAATGAAATCACCTTCTTTTACTTTAGATGGAAAATCAGGATCAATTCCTTCCATTGCATGAGTTGCCAATTCATTGTAATCATGAATTTTTAGATAAGTTCCAGGTATGATTACATCAGTATCGATGTTATCTTGTTCATATTTTATTACGTTACCAATCAATTCAAGTCCCTCGGATCAGTTAGTTTTCCAGTCACTGCAGATGCTGCGGCAACCTGTGGAGATGCAAGATAAGTTTGTGATTCAACATGACCCATACGTCCAGGAAAATTTCTATTTGTAGTACTTACACAAATTTCATCTTTTGCTAACACACCCATATGTGCACCACAACATGCACCACATGTAGGAGGACCTACAGTTACACCTGCATCTAGAAAGATTCCTATCAGACCATCTTTAACAGCTTTTTTGTATATTGATATTGCAGCAGGTAGCACTTCAGTACGTATCTTTACTTTTCGTCCTTTGAGAATTTTAGCAGCGGCTAATAGATCTTCATACTTTGCACCAGTGCACGAACCAATGTATGATTTATCCAATTCAGTAGATGATAATTCTCTTGCAACAGTGATGTTCTCAGGTGAGAATGGTTTTGCTACTGTTGGTTCTAATTCTGATGCCTCATATTCAAAAACTTTTGAGTATTCTGCATCAGAATCTCCATGAAAAACAGAAGCATCGTTTGATCCTCTCTCGTTAAGATATTGTACTGTTTTTTCATCAGCTTCAATAATTCCATTTTTTGCTCCAGCCTCAGTAGTCATATTGGTTAGAGTTAATCTACTTTCTACTGACATTTCATCAATTCCTGTTCCCCCAAACTGCATAGTATTGTATGCACCACCGTCAGTACCAATATCACCAATTATTTTCAAAATGAAATCTTTGGCCATTACATGAGGAGGTAATTTTCCATTTAGTTTGAAATAATAGGTTTCAGGAACTTTAAACCAAATTTCTCCATTCAATAATACATATGCAACATCTGTGTGTCCTAGACCACAAGCAAATGCACCTAATCCACCAGTAGTATTTGTATGTGAATCACCACCAACATATACTTCTCCGGGATTTACTAATGCTTCTTCATGAGATAGAGTGTGACATATTCCATATTGACCCATTCCATATTTGAAATGTTTTTTGATATCATATTGTCTTGAAAAATTAGATAGTTTTACAATATTTTCTGCAGAAATTTTTTCAGCAGAAGGGACAAAATGATCTTCAGCAATCCATACTTTTGTAGAATCATGTAGTTTGGATGTGTCAATACCTTGTTTTTGTAATTTATCAAATACTTTCAAGACACCTGGTCCAGAGACGTCATGTACCATCACCTTATCGACTTTGGCAAAAACTACATCATCTGGAGATAGACTTGATTTACCTGAGGCTCTAGCAAGTATTTTTTCGGTTATGTTCATGAACGACAATGCCATCGATTAAGATTAAAAGCTTTTCAGAACAATAATTAGAGTATACTATGGAAAATAGGTATGAATTTAGAGGTTATTCCACTAACATCAGGTAAAAAGAATGGAAAATTTAGCTTTTTTGATGAATTAAAAAAAAATTTCCATAGCAATAAGATAATGATAGAAAATGGGGATGTTTTAGTAATTTCAAGTAAATTTATTTCAATTTCTCAAGGAAGAGTTTTGAAAATACATGGTTCAAAAGTTTGTGAAAAAGCTAAACAGATTTCTAAGAAATTTAATTCTAATGAAAAATTCATGGAGATTGTGTTTAGAGAATCAGACGAGATATTAGGAGGAGTTACAGGATTTGTTATGTCATCAACCGATGGCATACTTGCACCAAATGCAGGAATAGATAAATCAAACTCTAAAGGAACAGAGATCATTCTTTATCCAATTGAACCTTACAAATTTGCTGAAGACATAAAGAGAAAAATTTTCCTTGAATTTAATTTGCATGTCGGAGTGATCATAGTAGATAGTAGATTAATGCCAGCAAGAATTGGTACTACAGGAATTACAATAGCATGCGCAGGATTAGAACCTACAAGAGATTTACGTGGTGAAAAAGATCTGGATGGGAATCCTCTAAAAGTTACATTTCAAGCAACTGCAGATAATTTAGCATCTATAGCAAATCATAAGATGGGCGAAGGTAATGATTTGAAACCAATAGCAATTATCAGAAATTCGGAATGTAGACTTACAGATAGAAAAATTTTTCCAAGAGAGATGATAATACCATACGAACAATGTGTGTACATACGAAGTTTTTCAAGTTAATCATCTAGTATTAAATAGAAGATTCCATACGAGGGATTAATGGAGTATGTAACAAAATATCCAAAAACAGTATCGCTTGGAAAAGGAGAAGATAAAAAAATTCATGTGGATAAGATGACAGGTGTAGAAGAATTACATTTAATCGTTAAAGAAAGTGCTGAGAAAATGAGAAAAATTCTTTTTAATGAAGGATTTACCACAGTAAAATTTGAACATAAACAGCCATTACAAATTGGAGATGGACTATCACTAAAATTAAAAAAACCATGGGAAATGCATGTAAGGTTATTCAGTAATACAAAAGATAGTATTTCAATTCAAGGGGAAGTAGAAATTTCAAGAGATTATTTACAGCATTTATTCAGTCAACGAACTGCAGTTATCTATGAGATTGAAGAAATTTTGAAGAAAAATGGAATTAAATATGATATTTTAAACAAGAGAATTAGTAGATGCGTTAACAAAGTTTTAGATGAATACAAAATAAAACTTGTTACACCAGATATTCCAGTTTTTGCATGGAAACCAATGTTATTCATGATTGGTACAGTGGGTGCAATGTATTTGTGGAAATATTTGCATACACTTTGAAGCTTTAATTATCAATCAGAAGAATAGACAACGTGTCTGAACAAATTAAGCCATTAAGCATGAGACACTATGGCATATCTCCATGGGAAATTAATGTAATCACAAGTATTCTAGATAAAAGATTTCTAACTGAAGATGAAGAAATAGAAAATACGTATGAAGAGAAATTTGTGAGTCATTTAGAGATAGCATTTCCATATTCATTTAATGATGAATTCTTCAAATGGTTTGATTTTAAAGAGTGGGATAGATTGAAAGGAGTTTTCAAAGAAATGAAACGTAGACGCGGGAATGGGAAAGCATTAAGAATTGAATTGAATTTTTCAGGTCAGCCAAACATAAAATTTGTAATTGAATCAGATGAAAGTCAATGGTTTAAGATGGAAGTGGAAAAGATAGATTTTGTGGTAGAATTACTTCCGTATCATCTAGATGAAGAAAAACTTCCAATAGGAGTAAAAAGTGTGATTTATAATTTTGATCAAGAGGCAGCAAGATGGCGATTAAGTACGGTGTTTACAAATGAAAAGAAATTTGTAAATTCCGATAAAGGATGGAAATTAACTACTTAATCTCTTTTTCAAGTGGTTCAACTAATGAGTGTAATTCTTTGTATTTTGATTCAATAAAATCTAAAGATTCATCTAATTTTTTTGATTTTCCATATTTGTAACGAATTAATTCACGGTGATGCCAGAAGATTTTGCCCTCTTCAACAGAAATGGTAGTGAAATAATCAGTTCCTTTCAGAGTATCTGGTAGCTTCATTTCATATGGAAATAGAAATTCAGTGATAAACCACTCATCACCGTCAGGATAATCATTTCCAGTATCGACATCAAAGAATATGTGTAATAGGTTTGATTGCATTAACCCATCAGTAGTAATTTCAGGATGTTTAACATTGGATTTTTTGAAATCAAGTTTTGTTAATTCAGGAATGAAAAATTCATTGATTATAGATTTCCGAAATATTCTATTTACATCAGATATATTCAATAGTAGTAAAAAAGAAAAAACTATCTAATAATCATTTGTCATTAACTAGACTTTGTACATATCAAGTATTTGACTGATATTTGTAATTGGTGCATTATTTTTTGAAATTTTTTGTAATGCAGATGGATTTTCGACATAATTTGGAATTTTATCCGTTAATCTTCTAGTATATGGAGTGATTAGTTCATTTTTATAAAATATGCCAGTTGGTATTTTTGAATCCCATTCCATTGATTTTACAAGTGCTTGAGTTTTTTTCTGATTTAATTCTGTTTCATCACTAAAATGAACAACAGGATCATAGTCAGTATCTTCTAATTTGTAAATCCGTGGCATTGGTTTTTTTGTATCTTCATCAATTCTATCTTCACCACCAAACCAATCTCTAGTGTTTATATCATTGTAGGTTGGACAAGGTTGTAAAACATCTAGAAATGCTAGACCCTTGTGTTTTACTGCAGCAATAATTAGATCTTTTAATTGACGTATATCATATGAATAACCTCTAGCAACAAAAGTAAAACCACTAGCAATTGCTAAACCAATTGGATTGACATTATAATTCGTGTTAGGAGTTGGTAAGGATTTGGTTTTTTCACCTAGTTTCAGCGTAGGAGATGCTTGACCTTTTGTTAATCCATAAACTGCATTATCAAAAATAATGTAAGTCATGTCAACGTTACGTCTACCAGCAGCAACAAAATGACCAGCACCAATGCCAAGTCCATCACCATCACCTCCTACAGCAATAATCTCTAAATTTGGATTTGCAATCTTAGCACCTTGTGCAAAAGTAAGAACACGACCGTGAAGAGTATGAACACCAAAAACATTAATGAAATGTGATGTTTTACCAGAGCAGCCAATTCCCGAGAAAATTGCAGTTTGATGCCTAGGAATTTCCATTTCTGTAAGAGCCATTTGAATTGCATTTACAATTCCAAAGTCTCCACATCCAGGACACCAGTCATTGTGCACATCAGTTTTGAAATCACCCACCTTAAGCGCCATATGTTAAAACCTCTCTTTTTTCGGCATCATTGTTTACAACTTTTTTTATTGATTCATGCAATTCGGTACAAGTCATTGGTCTTCCTGTGAATTTTAGAATATAATAATCAGGATCCATCTCTAGATTTTGTCGAATTAAAGAACCTAATTGACCAGTGTAGTTTGCTTCAACATCAATTATTGTTTTCACATCTGATAGATATTTTTTTAATAAATTCTTAGGAAATGGGTTTAAGAGTTTTATTTCGATAAAACCAATTTTGATTCCATCATTTTGGAGCATTTTAATAGCATCTATGATTGGGCCTTGTGCAGATCCCCATGAGACGATACAGATCTCACCATCAGAATGTTTGATAATTTGTTCATCTTCAGGTATATTTTCTAAGATATGATCTAAACGTGATTGTCGTTTGTCCATCATTTGGACACGAACAACAGGATCCTCTGTGATGTGACCATGAATATCACTTTCGTCACCAGTATTCCAAAATATTCCATTTTCTAATCCTAATTTTGAACGAGGTGATATTCCATCAGAGGTGTGTTCAAACCTATTATAATTTTCAGATTTAATTTCATCTAGTAGTTTTCCTCGATTAATAGTAATTTTAGATTCATCAAATTTTTTACAAGTTGAAACAGAACTTGCAATAAATTTGTCTAAAAGATGAATGACAGGAACTTGGTATACATCAGCATAGTTGAAAACTCGTGCGGTGTCGTAGAAACTGTCAGAAACATTACCAGAAGCATATACAATTCGTGGAAATTCACCATGACCAGCATTTACTGCAAATAACATATCATCTTGTCCATGACGTGTAGGGAGTCCAGTTGAAGGACCACTTCTCTGGTACAGTGTGATTACTAAAGGAATTTCGTTTATTCCTGCCCAACTTAATGATTCAGCCATTAATGAAAATCCAGGACCAGAAGTACATGTAGATGAACGAGTGCCAGTTAATGATGAACCTATTGCCATACCTATTGCAGATATTTCATCCTCAGTTTGTACTACTAGTGTAGAACCAGGACGATCTTCATTGATTTGAAGTATTTCATTTCTTTCTAAGAAGTCACTTTCATCAGTTGCAGGAGTAATTGGATAATATGATTGAAATCTGCAACCAGATATAATTTTTCCAATTGATGTTCCATAATGGCCTTGGACAAGCATTGTTTCTTCACTAATGGGTTTAGATGGGAAATTAAATTGAGAATTTTCAAATTTGGCAGAAGCAAAGTTGTAAGCAAAATTTGCTGTAGACACATTGAGTTCAGCTATAGATTTTTTCTTTGAGAAAATAGAATTTATCGATTCGGTTAATTTTTCAGAAGGGATTTGTAACATTCCCAAAGATAATGAAACACCAAGTACGTTAAACATCCTAGTCATGTTCTTAATCCTAGGATTTTCTAAGTTTTCAGAAAGTTCAGTAAGTAACGATCTAAAAGAAACTGAATGAACGCTAACACCATTTTCTGATGCTAACTCCAATATACCAGATACAGTATCAGATTTATTTTTTGAATCAAGTAGAGATTGTAATCTTTGTTTAAAATCATGCTCAAATGTTATGACATCTGAGACTTTCATGTTTTCTAAAGTTGAGTCATATATGATAATTCCATTTTCTAATACATCATCTGCATGTCTAAATATAGTTTCAGCATCAAATGCAATCAGCATGTTGGTTCCTTTTATGCTGGAATTAATTTTTTCATCAGATATCCTTACTGCAAAATAACTATGTTCACCTTTAATGTTTGAATAATATTCACGTTTTCCAAATATTTGATAACCCATTTTTGAATATACTTGAGAGAAAATGTTTGCCGCGGTTTCAACACCACTACCTTGTGGACCACCAATCATCCATGTAAAATCAACAGTCATTTTTATCCTCCAGTTGCTGCATCGAATAATGCACATTCACATTTGTCTCGTTCTCCACAATAAGGGCAAACGCAAACACATCGTTCTATCGGTTTTTCACACTCAGAACAATTGAGTAAATAATCTGATGAAGACAATGATTTTGTTATGATTAAATATTATAAATGGTTTGACCATACATTCGATGAAAAAACATTTCGACGTATTAGTTACAAGACGCTTACATAGATCAGCATTAGAAGAGTTAAGTAAGAAATGTAATGTGATGTTACATTCAGGAAAAATTCCAATTCCCAAAAAAATTTTGATGAATAAGATTAGAGAAGCAGATGGTTTGATTTGCCATCCATATGATATAATAGATAAAGAAGTGATTCAAGCTGGAAAAAATCTCAGAATAATTAGTACATTTAGTGTAGGATTTGATCATATAGACATAGATTTTGCAAGATCACAAGGAATTAAGATTGGATATACGCCAGAAGTCCTAACTAATGCGACTGCAGAGCTAACAATTGCATTAATTTTAGATGTGATGAGAAGAGTTACTGAAGGAGATAGGCTAATCCGTAATAAAAGATGGAAGCAGGTCTTTGGCGCTAATGATTACACGGGTGTTGAGGTTTCTGGAAAAACTATAGGGATTTTAGGTATGGGAAGAATTGGGAAAGAGGTAGCAAAAAAAGCAAATGGATTAGGAATGAAAGTAGTATATCATAGTAGACGACCAATATCAAAAAATTTAGAGAAAAGATTGAATTTGAAATATCTTTCAGAAGATAAGCTCTTTGAAAATAGTGATGTCATATCACTACATATTCCATACAGTAAAGATACACATCACAAAATCAATTCAAAGATTTTTAAAAAAATGAAAAAAACGTCATTTTTGATAAATACAGCAAGGGGAAAGATTGTAAATGAAAAACATCTGATTACAGCATTAAAAACAAAACAAATCCAAGGTGCAGGAATAGATGTTTATGAAATAGAACCTATCGAATCTAAGAGTCAATTGTTAAAAATAGAAAACGTTGTGCTGTCACCTCACATAGGAAGCTCAACTGAAGAGACAAGATCCAAGATGTCACACATAACGGTGAATAATTTGATATCTGGTTTAGAAGGAAAAAAATTACTTTATTCAGTTTAATCTAACTGGATAAATACGTCATCAGGATTGCCTTTAACACAATCAGTTCCTACCGCTTTTAGTTTTTGAAATTCTAGTGTTCCTTCAGGAATTTTTCCTAGTTTTTGAAGTTCCCCAATTTTTGAAGATACAATATTCTTACATTTTTCACAAGTGATTCCAACCATGTAAGAATCATCATTGTGAACAATTTCTACAACATATTCAGGTGGATTGGGACAATCACGACCACCATATTTTACAGAACATCTATCAGGTAACATGATATTTCGTTTATGAGGGAATATTAAATCTGTTCTATTATAGAATCAAAATTCCATAGTGTGTTTTTTTGAGATATTGGATTTTTGAGTACTCCTTTATTTTGTAATTTTTTAATTACTAGAGCAGAAAATGCAGGTGCACCAGTTGCTCCAGGAGAATTATAGTTTACAATGTGAAATGAATTATGACCTTCTCGTTCTATAACATCAGGTACAAAGTTTCCATCAGGAGAAATCACAGGAGTTCTTATTCCAGAAGTTCCTTTTTTTGTAAAATAGTTAGATTGTAATTTTGGAATGAAATTCATCACACGTTCTACCATTGCATCTTTTGAAAGTGAGCTTCTAAATTCATGTGTAATAAGAGATAAGAATTCAGGATTGAAAAATAATTTTTTTGCACCGCCTGTAAGAATGTCTCCTAATTTTGATATTGTTGATGGGATATCTGTTACAAATCCATCATATGTTTCAGGGGTAGGTACAGGTACAGCATTTGGACCAATTTCAGAAGTACCATTAGCACGTTTAATCCAATGAGGATCTAAGAATGGAAATTCAGGATGACGTGCAACCGAGTAGATATTCGTGTTTACAAGATTAGCATAATCAGAATCTGCAACCCAATATTCACCTCTAAAGTGAAGATCAGAATAAAGTTCCAATAATTCAAACTGTTTTGCAATATCTAGAGAATTTCCTCCTGAGCAATTAATCAGATAATTACATTTTATCGAAGAATTATCTTTGAAATTAATTTGAATACCATTATCATTATTATCAAACGATTGAATATTTTTTTCAAAAATAAATTCAGTTGAATTTTGAATGGAAATTTTTTTGATTTCGTGTGTTAATCTTGAATAATCAGTTGATATATCACTCTTACAGAATAATCCAGAATAACATCTAACATTTTTCTCTATTTTTTTTACTTCATTAAAATCCAACAATACCAAATTATTTTCAGAAACACCATTTTCTATTCCCCATTTTTGATATTTTTCCAGTGTTTTGTGTTGTTTTTCATCCAGTGCAACCTCAATTGTTCCAACCTCATTCCAAGGAGTATGTGTTTTGTTTGCAAGTTTTTTCCATAGTTCATTTGACAAATAAGCAGATTTAGCAAAGATTTTTTTCTTTACGGGATCAAGATAGAATGGAGTATGAACTACGCCAGTATTTCTTCCACTAGTATGTTTTGCAACATCAGATTCTTTATCAATTACACAAACATTCAGGTCATACATATTTGAAATCCAATATGAAATACTAGTTCCTAATACACCGCCACCTATAATTGCAATATCAAAATTTTTCAATATTATCAAACATACGTGGTTTAATTTTAAATTAAAGATGGCGCCGAGAGAGAGATTTGAACTCTCGATCCCTTGCGAGAACGCGCTTTATGGTGTTTAGATTTCCAGGCGCGCGCCCTACCAGGCTAGGCGACCTCGGCATTAGCTTTCGCTAAATAATATTTTGACAGTGATTATAAAAATGCATTAGATGATTTACTTGAAAACGTGAATTACAACAATTTTTTCAATTATACTTCCATCAAGTGTAATTGCTTTTGACGTAATTTTGTATGTACCTTCCAAGATAGACTCACCATTATTTTTCATTTGATCCCAAACAAAAGATACCTCATCATGAGAATCAAGTTTAGAGATTACTTGTGCGGATGCAGGTGAGAAAATTGGGATACTGTCCAATTGTTTTATAACTAAACCATATGAGGCATCAGGGAATTTTAGTTCGTCTGTACCCGAATTAACAATTTTGATGGAGATTGGTTCACCAAGTTTAAAATTAATTTTTTCAGTTACAATAGACAATGATGTTCCATTAACATAGACCAGTTGTTCTTCTATGCCATATTCATACAAGAAAATCCCAAATATTGGACCAGCTGCAACACCTAAAACTATTGCAAAGATTAAGCTCCTTGGAAACAAATTACTCTTTTTGCGTAGAGCTAGTACGCCAATTTTTTGGATATGTGTTAGGTTTCATGATTATACGTTTTGTTTGAAAAGCATAGCCTTTTGTTTGATCTTTAATCTCATCTTCTGATAAAAGAGATTCAGCTAGAGCGACAATCTCTCCTTTCTGCGAATAGATTCCTACAAGATCACCTTTTTCCAGATATGGAGATATTTCTAAAATTCCAGGTATTGCTAACTGTGCACCATGACACATAGAATCAATTGCAGAATCACGAATAATCACAGATTTTATTTCACTGAGAGTTTCTTCAACAGGCCTAATAATTTTAAGAAGTTTAGTATCATCATTGTTTTCTTTCCATGTAGCATATGCATCAGCCAATTCATGCATGGTTACCAAATTATCTTCACTGAATTGATGAACACGTGAACGGCGTAATTCTATCATTGACCCACCAGGTCCCAAAAGTTCACCCATATCATAGTAGAGTTTTCTGATGTATGTACCTGCCTCACATAGAACTCTCAATAACACTAATCGCTCTTTCTGTTCTAACAATTCTAGTTCATAAATCGTTCTTGTTCGTGTTTGTCTAACTACTGCAGAACGTTGTGGAGGTTTTTGAAAGATTTCACCACGAAACAGGTCAAGTATTTTTTCAAGTTTTTCTTTTGAAGGTAACGAATGTAATCTACCTAATGCATGGTATTCTTTTGGACCCAATAGTAAAACACCAAGAGCTTTTGTTCCCTCACCCAAACCAAGAGGTAAGACTCCAGATACTTGTGGATCAAGAGTTCCACTATGACCAGCTTTTGGAATTTCTAAAATTCTTTTTGCCC
>CACFJZ010000010.1 GCA_902566725.1 uncultured marine group I thaumarchaeote | reverse complement strand
ATAATTTAGTGCAGAATCATGGTCTTTTTCAATGGCAACCCCAGCACCTACATTAACCACAATTTTTTCATCAGATATGGGTTTAGTTTTGATAAAGGTGCCCATTCCAACAGGTACCAGAGTTTCTGAATCCGGATTTGCTTTTAATTCTTGAATTGATTTTATTGCGGAATTTGCATCACGGATTATATTGACTATTGAATTTTCTTTTTGAGATAATTCTGCAAACATATTTTCAAGCATTTGCATTTGTTGTAGCAATTGTTGTGCTTGTTCTTCACTCATAAATTTGAATTAGACTAACTGTATAAAAATTAGAGTTTTTAGAAATAAAAGAAAAAAGAGAAGGAAATTACTTTGCTTTTGAGAATCGGTCGTTTACCTCATCCCAATTGATGACATTCCACCAAGCAGCTATGTAATCAGGTCTTTTGTTTTGATACTTGAGATAGTATGCATGTTCCCAAACATCTAATCCTAAAAGAGGGACTAAACCTTCAGTTCTTGGACTAGTTTGGTTTGGCATTGCCTTGTATTCGACTTTACCAGAGTTTGGATTGTATACAAGCCAACCCCATCCGCTTCCTTGAAGTGGAGCAGTTTTACTAGAGAATAATTCTTTAAACTCTGCAAAAGATCCAAAGGAATCATTGATGGCATCAGCAATTGCACCAGTTGGTTCACCACCACCATTTTGTTTCATACTGTTCCAAAACAGTTTATGGTTATCATAACCTCCACCATTGAAGTTAATGGCGCCCTTAACGTCGTCAGGGACTTGATTGATGTTTGACAAAATTTCTTCAATATCCTTTTCTTGTAATTCAGGACTAAGTTTTTCCAATGCACCATTCATCCCATCAGTATATTTTTGATGGTGTTTTGAATGATGAATTTCCATTGTTTGTGCATCAATGTGAGGCTCTAATGCATCGTATGCATAAGGCATCTCAGGAAGTGTGTATTTTCCCATAAAGTTTCAGAGTTTAGATGCAATTTATTGTTTTTCTAAAGGAATTATTACTGATTAAAAAAAATGGATACTATGAGAAACTTTTTGCTTTTTGCTTTACTGTTAGGAGGATTATTCTCATTTGTTATTATGGACTTGATTGATTTTGAAGGAGATTTCGAATTGTTATTAGATAGTAGTGGACCATATATCGGAGCAGAATTTCCAAAGCAATTAGGTTTTACAGGAGAAGGAATTAGAATAGGAATTATAGATACAGGAATTAATTTGAATCATCCAGATTTTTTTAATCAAGATGATCAATCCAGATTTTTGAATGGATATGATTTTGTAGACGATGATGTGATTCCTCAAGATACAAATGGACATGGAACACAAGTTACAGGGATTATTGCTGCTAATGGTCAGCTAAAGGGAATAGCCCCTATGGCAGAGATTTTTTCATACAGAGTATCATCAGATGGAGAATCAGTTCCATCCGATTTGATTATCAAGGCAATTAATCAAGCAATAGATGATAAAGTGGATATTATAAACATCAGTCTTGGCGTTAATGTTACACATCATCAAATTGATAATGCAGTAAACAATGCAATAAGACAAGGAATAGTTGTAGTTGCAGCTGCAGGAAATAGCGGACCAGATGAGAATACTATTGGAAGTCCAGCAAGAAATCCTAATGCAATTACAGTTGGTGCCACATATAATAATAGAGATTCAAGTATGGTATCAACATTAGAAGTAGGTAACAAACAATTTCAAGTATTACCGATGCTTGGAACAAATACAATATCAGAACCAATTTTAACAGAAGTGGTATTTGCCAATTATAGTAGAGAGAATGATTTTGAAGGAATTGATGTGAGAGGAAAAATCGTTTTGGCAGAAAGAGGAGGAGATACTTCAGATGAGATTGTATTTTTCTCCGATAAAGAAATTTTTGCATCAAAAAATGGTGCTAAAGGATTAATTGTTTACAATAATCAGCCAGGCATATTTTTTGGCGAATTAATTCATGAATATGTTAGTGATGATTACTATCCTACAATACCCACAGTTTCAATGACAAGAGAAGAAGGATTAGTATTAAAAAAAATTATAGAAACTGAATCAAAAGGAACATTCAATGTGTTTAACCATCCAGATTTTATTGCAACATTTAGTTCAAGAGGACCAGTATCATCATTTTATCAAAAACCAGATTTGGTTGCACCAGGAGTTTTTGTTAATACGACATCATTAAAAAATTTCTATAATATCACAAGTGGTACAAGTTATGCCGCACCACATGTTTCAGGAGCAGTAGCACTACTGTTAGAAAAAAATCCAGAATTTCAACCAAACGAAATTAAATCAATTTTGATCACAACTTCGGATGTAATAACGGATCAATATCAAGAAAAGTTTGGCTTCAATGAAGCAGGTTCAGGAAGAATTAATCTTGAAAAAGCATTTAATTCAGAATTAATTTTTGAGCCACCAGAACTAACATTCAATCTATCAGGAGAGAAAATATCTGAAGAACGAAGCATTTTGATAAATGGATTGAAAGATTTGAGAAATATTCAAAATGTAGAATTTTCACAAATTGACAATATTGAATTGGATTATAGTCTCACAGATTCATCATTGCATATAACTTCAAAATTAATTAACAATAAACCTGGAAGTTTTGAAACCAGAGTATTCATTACTCAAAATGACATCACATATCAAATTCCAGTAGTTATCAATGTCAGTAAAGCATCATTAGTTATCATGGAAGAGGGAAATGAGTTATCATTCCAAGTTAAACGTCCACTAGATTGGGAATATGCAAAAATCACTATTACCAATAGTGAGACATTTGAAGAACGTAAGATTTCCATAACGCCGACAAAGTTTGATAGTGTAAAATTGTATGATTCAGGAATATATTGGATTGAGGCAAATATAAAAAATAATTCGGAGACATTTAATGTGTATGAATTTTACGATATCAAAGAAGATTTAAGCGAACAAAAACCAATTGTAGAAGATTCAGTATTACCAGAACGTGCATTAATTATTTTAGGAATAATATTTACGATTGTAGTAATTATAGGGCTAAAGTTTAGAAGAAAAAATTATTGAATTTGAGGTCCGGCTTCTTTAATTTCAGGAGATGCATCTTTGAATTTTGTAAAGTTTTCACTGAACATCTGTGCCAATTTCTTTGCTGATAAATCATAGGAGTCTTTGTCAATCCATGTATTTTTTGGGTCCAATACATCAGAAGGCACTCCTGGACATTCAGTAGGAACATCTAGGTTGAATGTGTCATCATGTCTGAATTTTATCAAGTCAAATTTTCCAGTTAATGCAGCGGTAACCATTGCACGGCTGTACTTTATGCTAATTCTTTTTCCAACTCCATATGGTCCTCCAGACCAGCCAGTATTGATTAGATAAACAACTGTATTGTGTTCAGATATTTTCTCTCCTAACATTTTTGCATAAACAGATGCTGGACGAGGCATGAATGGTGAACCAAAACATGCTGAAAACGTTGCCTTTGGTTCTTTAATTCCACGTTCAGTTCCAGCAAGTTTACTTGTATAACCAGACATGAAATGGAACATTGCACTTTCTTTTGTTAATTTTGAAACAGGAGGTAAAACACCTAATGCATCAGCAGTCAAAAATATTATAACTTTAGGATGACCACCAACACTTGGAATAACAGCGCCGGGAATGTAATCAAGCGGATATGCTGCACGGGTGTTTTCAGTTAAGCTTCCATCATCAAAGTCAGGTTTTAAAGTATCTTTGTCTACTACAACATTTTCTAAAACTGCTCCAGACTTTATTGCATTCCAAATTTGTGGTTCTGCTTCTTCATTAAGATTAATACATTTTGCATAACAACCACCTTCAAAATTAAAAACTCCATTTTCAGACCAACCATGTTCATCATCACCAATGAGCATACGTTCAGGATCTGCAGATAAACTTGTTTTTCCAGTACCAGATAAACCAAAGAATAATGCAGTATCACCATCTTTTCCGATATTTGCAGAACAGTGCATTGGGAAGACGTCTTTTTTTGGCATCAAATAGTTCATGACACCAAACATCGATTTTTTCATTTCACCTGCATAGTTTGTTCCACCTATGAGAACAATTTTCTTTGAAAGATTAATCAAAATAAAGACATTAGTTCGTGTTCCATCAATTTCAGGAATTGTTTCAAAGTCGTTTAGACATACAATGGTAAAGTCAGGCTCGTGAGATTCTAGTTCCTCGTTTGAGGGTCTAACAAACAATTGTCGGCAAAAGAGGTTTTGCCATGCATGATCATTGATTACGCGAATTGCTAATCGATTTTGAGTATCAGCACCTACAAATCCATCAAAAACGTACAAGTCTTTTCCCTCTGCATGTTTTTTCATTTTTTCAAATATTGAATTAAATTTTTCAGTTGGGAATTGTCTATTAACATCACCCCAATCAATGGTTTCGTGGGTTTCATCATCATAAATGATGTATCTATCTTGAGGAGAACGACCGGTGTATGTTCCAGTTTTTACAGAAAGTGAACCGGTGGAGGTAAGCATTCCCTCGTTTGTATTGACTGATTGTTCTACCAATTTTTCAACAGAGAGATTTCGATAAATGGACTTTGGAGTAATTCCAAATTCTACCAGTTGGTCATGTACTTTGGAACTTGTGTTAGACATGTTAGAAAATCTCCTCAAAGTCAGTTTTTAGTGTCATATCTACGGATCCTTGGGAAAAATCGAATGTTATTATCTCTTTCTCAGATCCAAATTTGTCAGAGTTAGATACGTATTTATGTTAAATTTCAAGGTTTAACTCTATGCCAATAAACAAAGAAAAGCTTCAGGCAAGAGAAGAAGCTAGAGTTAGTCGACCAGAATTTATTCGTCCAGAAAGCTGGAGGTACAAAAGATTAGAAACTAACTGGAGAAAACCAAAAGGAATCGATAATCATCAAAGAAAACAAAAAAGTCGTGGTCGTCCTGGATTGGTAAAAGTAGGATACGGTACACCAAAAATTGCATATGGGTTACACCCATCAGGTTATACAGATAATTTAATACATAACGCAAGTGATTTAGAAAATCTTAATCCAAAACAAGATGGAATTAGATTCGGTCATAGTGTTGGTGCAAAAAAGAGAAGAGATATTATGAAAATTGCAATAGAAAAAAAATTCAAAGTGTTTAATGCGAGAGTGAGTCAAAATGCCAGTTAATCTAAAATCAAAAAAGAGACTAGTATCAAGAATGGTAGGTGTCGGAGTACATCGTGTTAGATTTAATGAAGAACACTTAGACGATATTGCAGATGCAATCACTAGAGATGATATTAGAAGCTTAATGACAGCAAATACAATTACAATCAAATCATTTACAGGTACATCTCACGGGAGAGCACAAACCAAAAGAATCCAGAAAGGAAAAAGAGGAACAAAACAAGGTTCCAAAAAAGGTCGTAAAGGTGCACGTGTAGGTAAGAAGACCGTTTATGTGAACAAAGTACGTGCATTGAGATATTTACTCAAAGTTTCAAAGGACAGAAAAGAAATCACAAATGAATCATTCAAGAAAATTTACAAAAAGATTGGTGGTAATACAATTAGAAACAAAGCACATCTAAGAACTGTTATTGCTGAAGCAATTACTACACAAAAATCTTAGAAACGGAATAGATTTTTTTTAAAATCTAAAATTTTATCATTGTTAATTTCTAATCCTTCTTTCGATAACATGTGTTTTTTTCTTTCTGTCCCATATGCATACCCACCAACAGTACCATCAGATTTTACAACTCTATGACATGGCACGATAACAGGAAAAGGATTGTTCTTCATAATTTGACCAACCACTCTTTGTCCATTTTTTAGATTAATTGCTTTTGCAAGATCTCCATATGTGGTAACATACCCAGAAGGAACCTTCAATAACTTTCTGTAAATTTTTTCTTCTAGTTTCAAAGTTTTACAACCTCTAGTTCGGTAGTAGAAAGAAGATCAAGTAAAGGTTGTTTATACCTTCCAAGACTTTTCCAATCTAATAACGCAGCTTTTGCACCATGATTTTGTATAATGATATGTTCAAACAGTTCAGGATTAAGGAATTCTAATGCATGTTTTGGCATTACTGTTCCTAAACCATATTTTCCAAATAGTAATTCTTTTGTGAATTTTTCAGAATAATGAGTACCACCGAAACAAATTGCAAAAGGAAATGAGACAGACTCTTGTTCATAGGTGTCTATAACTAATTGTGCCACAGACGAACACAAAGACTCATCATTCCACTGAGATTCGGTTGTTCCAATCTCTACAAATATTGAGGGTTTTTTGAGATGTGTAGGTCCATGATGAGTAGCCTCGATAGTAATTTCAAAATCTGAAAATGAATCATGTACATTCCAAAGATTTTGCATGTATTGTTTTTGAAAATTTGTATATGGAATTGCAATCTCTTTGTTATTTCCTCCAAATTTCGCCTCATTGAAATTTCCAGTACAATGACACGTTAATGCAAGGGTTCCCGATTCAGCAGCATGTTTTGATAAAAATACAAATCCATCATAATCATATTTTTCATCTAACCAATCTGCAGAGATTGCAGGAGAGTCAATTTCTATCAAATCAAAATTTTTTCCACGAAAGACATCACCATCTTTAGTCATACCTTGGGAGATGAATTTGGCCATATTGTGACCAGCAGGGTCATTTTTGAATGCCACCAGTAAATCCATGAATAAAAGATATATTGACACATTATTATTTTTCATTATAATTTGAACCCAAGACTTATGCTCAAGAATATAGTTAATACTATAAAATTAACAAAGAAATCCGATAAGGAGGTCTACAAACAGCACATGCGACTCGTTTTGTTTGGCTTTGCTACAGTAGGACTACTAGGATTCGGTATTCAATTCATCTTTTCAAACATAGCACCAAATATGGTATTCAAATAGAGAGAAAATGTCAGAAACAACCAATTCCCACTTATTTGCACTTAGAACCACCGGAGGTCAAGAAAAAGTAGTTTTAAGACAATTAGAAGCAAAAATGAGAAGTGGAGAACTGGATGTTCAATCAGTTCTAATTGTTGAAAACTTGAAAGGGTATGTCGTAATTGAAGCAAACGATCCACAAGTCATGTTTATGGCAACTCAAGGATTGAGACATGTAAAAGGACAATTAAGAGGAGAGTTAGAATTTAGCGAAATTGAAAGTTATCTTGTAAAGAAATCCACAGTTTCAGAATTAGCAGTTGATGGAACAGTAGAAGTCATTGGCGGACCATTCAAAGGAATGAAGGCAACCATTACAAGAGTTGATCACGATAAAGAAGAAGCTACAGTAGTTTTACTAGATGCTCCATATCAATTACCAGTAACAGTAGATGCAAACTATCTCAAACCGGTTGCATCATAGGAAGGAATAAATCATTAAAAAAGAGACGAATTTCAAATGGGCGATAAACAATCAATTTCAGCACAAGTAACAGGAGGAGAAGCTTCTGCAGGTCCTCCACTAGGTCCAGCACTTGGTCCACTTGGAGTAAACATCATGGAAGTTATCAATAAGATTAATGAAAAAACTGGGGACTTTAAGGGAATGAAAGTTCCAGTCACAGTTAGTGTAGATACAGATACAAAAGAATGGGATATTGATGTTGGAATTCCATCAGCATCTGCACTAATTCTCAAAGAGGCAAACATCCAAAAAGGTTCTGGCACTTCTGGCACAGAGTGGGTGGCAGATATTGGAATGGAAGCAGTAGTCAAAGTTGCAAATGTTAAACTCGAAACATCATATGCATCTGAGCTTAAATCAGTTGCAAAACAAATTATCGGAACATGCCAATGCCTAGGCATCAAAGTAGAAGGCAAAACACCAAAAGAGATTACTGTCGAGGTAGATGACGGTAAATGGGACGAAAAATTACAAACTAGTTAGAAAGATACATCGGAGATTTTTCAGTTCTTTCCAATTCAACGAAGGTTTCAGTGTTCTGTATTCCATCAATTTTTCCAATTTTCTCCACTACAATATTGTGTAATTGCTCCAAATCTTCAGCTAAGGCACCAACCATCAAATCAAATCTACCAGTTACCTCAATGATACGATCAATTTCTGATATTTCCAAGAGATTTTCATGAATTTTGGTCTTGAACTTTGGGTCTCGGTTTATTCCAACGTAGGCTTTTACACCAAATCCTAATTGAGATTCATCAATATCTATGGTGAATTTTTTTATCATTTTCTTTTTTTGCAAACGTTTGATTCTGCTGTACAAAACAGATGCATTGATGTTTAGTTTTTTTGCTAAAAGGGGTATAGATATACTTCCATCTTTTTTTAATTCAGATAATAGTTTAAGATCAAGGTCATCTGCTTTAGCCATTTTCTTAAATTAAGTAAATTTTAGTAGTAAATGTAAGTTTTGCCAGAAACATCTAGAATTTTGCTAAAATTTGGATAAAGATGTGTCAATATTGAAAAAATAATGGTTCCGGAAATTATTTACTCTAAACGATAATAAGTGAGGAATTAAGGTTTTTGACATGGTTAACGAATCTGAAATCGTCACATTAATCCAAGAAGCAAAGAAAGGAGAAAAAGAAAGAAAGTTCAAAGAATCACTTGAGCTTTACATCACCCTAAAAGATATTGACGTCAAAAAGGGATTTGCACTAAATGAGGTAATTCAACTACCAAACCAAATGTCAAAACCAGCAGCAGTTTGTGTCATGGCTTCAGGAGATATGGGACTAAAAGCAAAAGAAGCAAAAGCAGACGAAGTTTTAGATAATGATAATGTAAACAAATTAGCAGAAGATAAGAGAGCATCACGAAAATTAATCAACAAGTACGACTTTTTCCTAGCAGATACAAAACTAATGCCGGTAGTAGGTAAATCATTAGGACAACTTTTAGGACCTAGAGGAAAAATGCCAACGCCAGTACCATTTAACGCACCAATAGAATCATTCCTAAGTAGATTTAAAACATCAATTAGAGTTAGAGTAAAAAATTCACTTTCAATTTCATGTAAAGTTGGAGATTCAGAAATGGATGAACATCAAGTTGCTGCAAATGCAATGGCAGTAATTAACAACTTGAAAGGAAAATTGCCAAACGGTGACAAGAACATTAGAAAGTATATGATTAAGACAACAATGGGAAAAGCAGTAAAACTAGATCATAAGGTGAAATAAAATGCATGAGAATAGAACAACATATCCAAAAAAGAAAACACAGATGTATCAACAGATACAAGAGCTTCCAAAAAAATACAATGTCATAGCTCTTGTAAGAATGGAAAAAGTTAGAGCATCACAATTACTTCCACTAAGAAAGAAACTTCAGGGTGAAGTTGAAATATTTAGTGTTAAAGATAAAGTTGCAAGATTAGCTTTAGAAAAAGCTGGAGTAACAGGAGTAGACAAATTTATTGACAAACTAGAGGGACAGTGTCTTTTCATGTTTACAAACATGTCACCATTCAAACTCAACGTTTTGTTAGGAAAGAACAAAGTTATGCTATTTGCAAGAGGTGGAGATAATGCAAGCATGGATGTTGTCATTCCACCAAAGAATACTGGAATTGCACCAGGACCAATGTTAACTGACTTTAAAGAAAATAACATTCCAACAAAGATTGACCAAGGTACAATCTGGATTATGAAAGAGACAGTACCTGTTAAGAAAGGAGAACCAATATCTGAAAAACTCGCAGGATTATTGACTAAACTAGACATTAAAGCAATTGAGGCAGGAATTGTTCTCAATTCAGCACTAGAAGAAGGATTAGTCTATCAACAAGAAGAGATGATTATCGATGTTGAGAAATTCAGAAATGATTTGGCACAAGCCCATCAACAAGCAGTTTCACTTTCAATCGAAGCAGCATACATTACTGCAGACAACATTGAACAAATATTAGCAAAGGCAGCACAATCAGCCCGTTCTGTTTCAACTGAAGCAGGATATATGACTGAAGACACCAAAGAACAAATCTTACAAAAGGCACATGGACAAGCACAAGGCGTCGCTTCTAAAGCAAAAGACTACACACCTGCATAATTAACTACTTTTTACCTTAGGCAAGTTCCAATTATACTTCATTGCAACCATTCTAAGTCCAGTAGCCAGTAATAGTCCAGATATTGTTCCTGCATACACATCATTTGTGAGAAATATCACAATGTAGAATACAGAAGCACCTAGGAAACTAGCCGAGGCATACAGTTCTTTGACAAATACTATAGGAGTTTGGCTAACAAATACATCACGTAATATTCCACCACCGATAGCAGTAAGCATTCCAGAAAGCACGATTACAAGGAAGTTCATTCCAAACATGTTATAGGCAAAAGTTGCACCAATTACAGTAAAAACTCCTAATCCAATAGCATCAAATTTCAAAAATACGTTCCAGTGCTTTTTCATTTTAGAGTGCAAAAGGAAGATTACAATAGCAGATACAACAGTAATTATGACATATGAAGGATCAATGAGAGAATTTGGCAAGTCCTTACCAAGAATGACATCACGTATTGTACCGCCAGCAACACCTGTAATTGTAGCAAGAATGATTATTCCTACAATATCGGCTTTGTGTTCAATGGCCTTGAATGCACCAGTTACAGCAAAAGCCATTGTTCCAAATAGATCTAAGATGTAAATGAAAAACTCAATTGACAAAGATGAATCTGCCAAACCAATTACAATAGAATCTAGTCACTAATAACGTTGAAAAGGTTTTGAAGATAGTTTAGCCGAATAGAGAGGATAAGCCTTCCATTGCTGCTTCTTCTTGTTTCTCGCTTGGTGGTTCTGCTTTCTTTTCTTTCTTGTCGTCTCCACCTTCTGCTGGAGCGTCTGCTGCTGGTGCTGCTGCTGCGGCAACTGCTACAGGTGCTGCTTTGATTGCCTCTTCGATGTTAACATCGGCCAATGATGCTACAAGTGCTTTAACTTGGGCTTCGTTGACTTCGGCGCCGGTTGCTTTAACTACACTAGTTACGTTTGCTTCGTTAACTTCTTTTTCGAGTTTGTGCAACATCAATGCAGCGTAAACATATTCCATGTACAAAAAAGCCGTCAGGCATAATAAAAAGCTATCAGAATTTACCCTTAGATCAGAATTTTTAGGCTTCTACAAACAGAATAGAGGTTTTTCTTCAGGTCTTTATCATAAAGATTCTCCATCTTTTGTTTTAGGATTCTCTTGGCATGATCTTGTTCTGTACCAGAGGGCAAAGAAAGTACATTATTGATTAGCTCAGATAGAGATTCGCGAATCCAGCCATCAAAGACTGTGAAAATCTTTTTTGAGATAAATTCTACTTTTTCAGCTTCAATATCAATAACATCGGTGAAGTTTTCATACTCTATTCTATAGATTAAAGCAAAAATACAGTTCTCAGAGGAAGGATCTGTTAGAATTTCTTTTGAACGTGGACCGGCTTTTCCTTGTGAGACTTTATTTTTTAGACCAACTGGATTTACAATAAAACCATTCAGACCGATTTTATTTCCATCAACACCGGTAACTGTTCCAAATATGATATTATGAAAATCTCCTTCTTCATCTTTTCGAGATGTAAATACAAAATCTCCTTCTTTAACTTCGCCTTTTTTTCTTCCGAACATGAATTGCTTCACATTTTTCTATATTTAACGGTTGAATCGACAGTCCTTAATATCGGCACTAGGTCAAAAATTTAGTGAATAAAAAAGAGATTCTCGACAAGTTTTCAGCAGATCCACAAAGATACTACAACGTTAATCTTTTCGAAGATCAAGGATTTGAACGAAAATCATGTAAGAAATGTAACAGATATTTCTGGACTTTGGATGCAAATAGAGACAATTGTCCAGAATGTTCTGATGACATGTATTCATTCATTGGTGACCCACCAACAACAAAGAGATTTGACTATACACAATCATGGAAAGAAGTAGAATCATTTTTTGTAAAAAATAATCATACTTCAATTAACAGATATCCAGTCGTATGCAGATGGAGAGATGATCTTTACTTTACAATTGCATCCATTGTTGATTTTCAAAGGGTGATGGGGAGTAAAGTGACATTTGAATTTCCTGCAAATCCACTTGTCGTACCACAGACATGTTTAAGATTCAAAGATTTAGAAAATGTCGGTGTTACTGGAAGACACTTTTCATCATTTTGTATGATAGGTCAACATAGTATTCCAAATGAAAATGGTTATTGGAAAGATGAGTGTGTTAATTTAGATTTTAATTTATTAACACAACAATTTGGAATTGATAAAAAAGAAATTACATTTGTTGAAGATGTTTGGGAAGGCGGAGGTTCTTTTGGTTCTTCACTAGAATATTTTGTTAGAGGTTTAGAGTTAGGTAACGCAGTCTTTACAGAATTTCAAGGGGACCTTTCAGATTACAAAACACTTGATCAGAGAATTATCGATATGGGTGCAGGGCTTGAAAGATTTGCATGGATTACAATGGGAACACCAACTGCATACGATTGTTGTTTTGGTCCTATTACTGAAAAATTGATTGAGCAAGCAGGAATAGATACAAACTCCTCAGTACTTACCCCATATTTCACAGAAATAGCAAAGAATTTGGAATTATATGAAGACTTGACACAAGTAAGGAAAAATGCCATCAAAACAACTGGATTAACAGATGAACAAATTAATCGTATTATTATTCCGCTAGAAGGAATTTATCTAATAATTGATCATATTAGAACACTAATCTTTGCAATTTCAGATGGCGCACTTCCTAGCAATGTTGGAGGTGGATACAATCTTCGAATAATGCTACGAAGAATTGTTTCAACCATGGATAGGATGAAGTTAAAATTTGATTTGGATGAAATTATAGACATACAGATTGATTATTTGAAAAATACATACCCGGAACTAGAAGATACACGGGATGATGTAAAAGAGATTATTTCAATTGAGGCAGGCAGATACGATAGTTCAAAACAAAGAATGCAGAAAATTGTCAGCAAACTAGACAAAGAACCAAGTGTTACAGATTTGATAAGACTTTACGAATCTGATGGAGTAACTCCAGAGTATCTAAAAGAGATGAAAGTTATTTCAGAGATTCCATCAACATTTTATGCAAAGCTTTCTGATTTGCATCAATCAAAGAAACAAAAAGAACAAGTAATTTTGCCATTAGAAGGAATTCCAGATACTGAACTTTTGTTTTATAGTGACGATCCAAGAGAGTTTGATGCAAAAGTTTTGAAGGTGTTTGATAATTTTGTTGTTCTAGATAAAACAGGATTTTATGCAAGAGGAGGAGGTCAAGAACCAGATCATGGAAAAATTGGAGATTGGGATATAGTTGACATTACAAAACATGGCAACATAGTAGTTCATGAAATTAAAGGAGATGTTCCAAAAGAGGGCGAAACTGTTTCTTGTGTGGTAGATGCAAGAAGAAGAGACGGGATAACAAAAAATCACACAAGTACACATATCATAAATACATCAGCAAGGAGTGTCCTAGGTTCATGGGTTTGGCAACACTCAGCATTCAAAGAAGCAGATCATGCAAGATTAGACATTACACATCATTCTGCATTAACAGATGAAGATGTAGTAAAAATTGAACAGACAGCAAATGGAATTATTGAAAAATCAATACCAGTAAAGATAGAGAACTTTGACCGAGGCACTGCAGAACAAAAATATGGATTTAGAATTTATCAAGGAGGGGTTGTTCCTGTGAAATCCGTCAGGATTGTCTCAATTGGAGATTTGGATATAGAAGCATGTGGTGGAACACATGTGGCAAATACATCAGATGTTGAACAGATCAAGATTACAAGAACAAAGAGAATTCAAGATGGAGTTGTAAGAATTGAATTTGTTTCTGGAGATGGTGCAAAAGAATTTGTAAAAAAGAAACAAGAAGACTCAGAAAATAAAGAAAAAGAAGAGAAATTAAGAGAACAAGAAAAGGAACGTAGGTTAGAACAAAGACAACTTGCCAAAGAAAGAATTCCTGCAATAGCAAAATCCCTATCAGAGTGTAAAGAAGGTTCAGTAACAGTAGATGACATTACAATGGAATTAGCAGTGTCTGGAAAAGCAAACTTTTGTTATTCAATAAGCGATAACTATGATGATGTATTTCACATTGGATTAGGTGAAGCACTTTGTAAGGCAGATCCTAAGTTGGTATATTGTGGATTGTTTGAGCAAGGAGAAAAAGTTCGAGTTATTGTTTATGCAGGAGATGATATCTCAAAAGAGAAAAGTGCAGGAGAGATTGTCAAGAGTATTTCTCAGATTTTAGGAGGTGCAGGCGGAGGAAGTCCAAAATTTGCTCAAGGTGGAGGGACAGACAAGGCTAAGAAAGAAGATGCAATTAAAAATGCGAAGTCCATGATTATCGAATAGGTAAACAAGATGGACATAAACTGGAATCAAATTGACGAAAAATGGAGAAGTAAGTGGCAAGAATCTAAAGATTTTGAAACAAACCCGAATGAGAAACCAAAAAAATTCATCACAGTAGCATATCCATATCCAAATTCACCTCAACATATTGGGCATGGGAGAACATACACACTAGCTGATGTCCATGCAAGATTTTACAGAATGAAGGGTTACAATGTGCTATTCCCAATGGGATTTCATTATACTGGAACTCCGGTTCTTGGAATGGCAACAAGAATTGAAGCGGGTGAAAAAGAGATTATTGATGGATTGAGAAACATATACCGCGTTCCAGAAGAAGTAATCAAAACATTTGTTGAACCAATAAAAATTGCAGATTATTTTCATGAAGAAATAAAGTCAGGAATGATTGAGATGGGTTACTCTATTGACTGGAGAAGAGAGTTTACAACAATAGTTCCAGGTTATCAGAAATTTATTGAATGGCAGATTACTACATTACGCGATAATGACAAAATTATTCAAGGTTCCCATCCAGTAGGATGGTGTCAAGTTTGTCAAAATCCAGTATCACAACATGATACAATGGGAGATGTAGAACCAAAAATTAATAATGAAAACTATCTTGTCAAATTTAGACTAGATGAATATGTATTTCCAATAACAACATTAAGACCCGAAACTCTCTTTGGCATTACAAATCTCTGGGTTAATCCAAACACCACATACAAGAAAATCAAAGTTGATGATGAAAAATGGATTGTTTCACAAGAATGCGCTGAAAAATTAAAGTTCTTTGGAAAAGAAATTTCAAATGAAGGAGACATCAAAGGTACAGAGATTATCGGTAAAACAGCTAAAGCACCACACATAGAACAAGAGATTCCAATTTTTGAAGCAGATTTTGTTGAATCTGGAATGGGTACAGGTTTGGTGATGTCAGTTCCAGCACATGCACCTAAAGATTATCAAGCATTGATGGATTTAAAATCAAAAAATCATGAATTAGCATCCAAAATTGAACCAATACCAATCATAGTAACAGAAGGATATGGAGAAATTCCAGCAAAAGATGTTTGTGAAAGATTGGGTGTAACAGACCAAAGTGATTTGAAATTAGAAGAGGCTACAGAAGAATTGTACCTCAAAGAATTTGTCGGTGGAAAATTAAATGAAAAATGTGGAGATTTTGTCAATGAAAAAGTGGAATTTGGACGAAATAAGGTACGAGATTGGTTAAAAGATAAAAATCAACTTGAATCTTTCCCTACTTTGCAAAATGCCCCAATACAATGCCGCTGTGGATGTGAATGTGTCGTCAAAGTCTTGAACAATCAATGGTTCTTGAATTATGGAGATGAGAAATGGAAAGAAGTGGCAAGAGATTGTCTCGATAGTATGAATATTCTTCCAAATAAGATCAAGACAGAGTTTCATGATGTAATTAATTGGTTACATGAAAGAGCATGTGCAAGACAACAAGGACTAGGAACAAAACTTCCATGGGATAAGGACTGGATTGTCGAATCATTATCAGATAGTGTAATTTACATGGCGTACTATACCATATCACGATTCGTAAATGACGGAACAATAAAACCTGAGAACCTTACAAAACAATTCTTTGACTATGTTTTCTTAGATAAAGGAGATTTAGGTGAAGTTGCAAGTTCATCAAATCTTGCCGAAGATGTAATCAGTACGGTGAAAAGAGAGTTTCAATACTTCTATCCAGTAGATGCAAGACATTCTGGACGAGATTTGGTACAAAATCACTTGTCATTTTTTGTTTTGAATCATGCTGCAATATTTGAAAAAGAATTGTGGCCAAAAGAGATTGTTGTTAATGGCAGTGTCATGATGGATGGCGCAAAAATGTCAAAAAGTATGGGCAATATCATACCACTTCGTACCGCAATCCGTGACCACGGTGCGGATCCAATCAGATTAGCAATTATCTCATCAGCAGAACTGTTACAAGATGCAGACTTTAACATGGAATCAGTTTCAGGCATTCAAAACAAGTTACAATCACTATTAGAGGAGTGTGAGTCGCTCAAAAAAGATGAGATTGGAGATTTGCAAGCTGAAGACAGATGGATTTTATCTAAAACTCAAAGTAAAATTGCAGAAGTAACAGAAGCCGTAGAAAAAATGAGATTGCGAGAGGCATTACATGAAATTCTGTTTACGTTTGAAAGTGATCTTAGTTGGTATCAAAAAAGAGTTCAAGCAAAACAGAGAAACGATGTTTCGGGAATTTTACATCAAATTAACTCTACTAGAGTTGCAATGCTTTCTCCATTTGCACCTCATGTTGCCGAAGAAATGTGGGAAAGATTAGGAAATACAGAATTAGTATCAAAATCACAATGGCCAGAATATTCTTCAGAAAAAGTTGATACAACAATAATTCAAGCAGAAGAATTGTTAAAATCAACCATCGAAGACATTGCAAACATTCTCAAGGTAACAAAAATTACTCCACAAAAAATTGTTATCTATGTTAATTCAGATAATATGAAATCAAAAATTTATCGTAAAATTTTGAACATAATGGTTGGAGGTCAAAACAACATGGGAGTAGTTATGAAAGAGTTACTTGCAGATCCTGAAACTATTGATGCCAAGAAAATGCCAGATTATGTTCAAAAAGTGATTAAAGATTTGCATTCAGAATCTGAATCAATTAAGAGAATGAAACTTGAGTCAGATTCATTTAATGAAAAAGAGTTCTTATCAGCAGAACTATCCAGTATGGGGCAAAAAGAGTTTGGAGTTGAAATTCAAGTTTTTTCTGAATTAGATACGGATGTTTACGATCCTAAAGGAAAAGCAAGACATGCAAGACCATACAAACCAGCAATTTTGATTGAGTAAAACTGGAATTATATTTATTAGGTAAATGACTAGTTAGATCAAATGAAAATTGCTGTCATGGGCATGGGAGTTGCCGGAAGTTATCTTATGGCAAGACTCAAAGATTCAGAGCACGAGGTAGTCGGTTATGAAAGAATGATTCAAGAAAAACATGATTCAATTTGTGCATGGGGAACAATAAAAGAGGAATTAACTAATTTTTGTAAAAAAACAGGTAGAGATTTTAATGATTTTCTAATCCATGATGGGAAAAATATGCATGTGAAAATGAATAATGATGTAAAATTCGATATTGGTTTGAAAGGACTTTGCACATATAACAAACTTGGATTGATTAAAGATTTCATTAAAGATTCTAAGATAATTTATGGAGAAGCACCATCATTAGAAGAACTTGAAAAAGAATACGATATGATTGTAGATTGTACAGGATTTCATAGAGTATACTTGCCAAAAATGGAACAAGATTTCTTCTTGCCAACATACGAGTATAAAGTAGAATATGAAAATGGAGTGCCTTATGATGATTTTTACATTGAACCATTCCCAGGGATGTCAGGATATTTTTGGTATTTTCCACTTGGTGATAACTATGCACATATCGGTGCAGGTGATTATAACAAAAATCATGTTAAAGCAACAGATGAATTTCTAAAAAAACATGGAGGAAAAATTGTCGCTACAAAAGGACGTCCAATTAGATTAGCAACCCCAGATAGATGTAAGCCATATTATTCTGGCAAAGTTGTCGGAGTAGGAGAATCAATCGGAACAGTTTATGCATTATTAGGAGAAGGAATTATTCCATCAATGCAGTGTGTAGATATTTTCATGGAAAATATGCATGATTTCAAAGCATATGAAAAAGCAGTTGAAGAACACTACAAAGTTTATGCAAAAGTATTCAATTTTGTCAGAGCAAAAATTCATCACGATTTCAATTTCTTAAAAGCACTACCTGACTTTATTGCAATCTTCAGATATATGAAAAAACATGAAGATCGATTTGGTATGCATATCAAAATAGGCGATTTGTTAAAAGTTGCTAAAGCCTAAGACATACTAAGAGAACCAAAACCATCTTTCAAAGTTCTACTTGATTTCATGTTATAGTCATAGATGGTAGTAGAATAATCATCAAACACTTCTTTCATTGAATCAAGAGATTCAGAGAGATAGAAACCAGGACAATCACCTGTGAATTGGAATGTTGCATGCACACGTGCACGACCTTTTTCATTTTGAGCCCATGTCGAAAATGGATACAGATAGCAAACACCGGGGCGATTAGGATGTATTCCACATGCACCCTCACCATCAAGAAATCTACAAGAGATATGAGTACCATCTTCAGTTTCAGTTTCGTCAGTTTTTCTTTTCAAGTGAATGTTTGTCATAACAGATAATCCACCAGAAGGTGTTGGTTCATCATGAGTTGCAATTATTGTTTCATTTTTTACAAACTCAGATACTTTTTGATATTTTAGACCCTGACCAATTTGGATTAGATCATTAGAGGTTAGAGGTAAGCGACCTTGTCTTTCACAGCAATTATGACAGTCAGGCCAATAGCACTTCCATAAGATGTATTTTTTTTCTTTTGGGAGATATGGAATGTGAAATATTACATCTTTTACTTTTAGTGTGAAATCTGTCACGTCAGTATACTTTCCAAGAACAAAGTCATGTAAGATTGGATCAAAATCCCAATCTTTTTCCATCAAGTCTAAAGATTCTTGGATTTCTTTTTGAGACATTATTTCTTATATCCATAAAGTTTGATATTATAATGTTGAGCGAGAAAGGCAAATACGCATCAGCCACACAGAACCGTAGATTTGTGTGGAAGGAGGTTGTTTGGCCATTAATTTTAGAGGTAAATGATGCCGAGTTTTCACTTGATCAATATCAAAAAAAACGTGATGAAATTTCTAGTAAATATGGAATGTCAGTTAACGCATTATCAAGAGGATTATCGTCATTAATTCAAAGAGGATTACTTTACAAAGAAAAGCAATCTTACTTTATTCATTTCAGGTTAATTCCATATATGCGACTAAAAGCAGATTGTGATTATGCAACAGCATTACATGAAATTAAGATTAGATAGTTTTTACAATAATGAATATATTCAAACATTTTGTTATTTTCCATGTAGCCCGGTAGTGTAGCGGCAAGCATAGGGGCCCCTGGAGCCTTTGACCTCGGTTCGAGTCCGGGCCGGGCTACTGTATCTAATTTTTCATAATACAAAGAATTTTTTGTATTCTGGTTAACTATCTAGAAGCTTGTGCGACACGCTCTAATTCGTTCTTCTTTTTTACAGAAGGAGCAGCAGGGTCGTTGTTTGCAGCTAATATTAGATGTTCTGCAATATATTCTTCTATTGGTTTTGGGTTTGAGAAGGTTGCTTCTTTAATTGCATCTGCAATAAATCGTAGTGCTAAATCAACACGTCTGATTGGAGCAACATCTACAGATACATGATATACAGTTCCACCATATACGATTCTTGTTGTATCCTCGTTTGGTGCAGAGTTTTCAACTGCACGTACAAGAACCTCAACTGGATTTTGGCCAGTTTTTAGATGAATGATATCAAATGCAACTTCAATAATCTTTAGTGAGTGTTGTTTTTTACCACCTTGTCGTCCGGTGTTTTTTGCATATTTTTTACCAAAATGCATGAGTTTGTTTGCCAAACGCTCAACAATGTGAACATCACCTTTGTTGAATCTCTTTAGTGCTGAACGACCAAAGTCAATTGGATATACAACTGGTTTAAGTGAGATTGACGAGAGAGTTTTGTCGCCAGATACACGTTGTTGTAATCCCAAGTCTTTAATTTCAATTTGAGAAGTATCCCATTTTCTAAACAAGAGTGGTTTTGATTCAGCCATTTCTCTATCTCCTTGGTTTTTCCTTCTTTCCTAGAACTAGTTCACGTAATGATGTATTGTTTACTTTGAAAATTTTGAATCTTACACCAGGAATATCTCCCATGGCACCACCTTGTGTTGCACCCATTCCTTCAACGTGTACTTCATCGTGTTCGTCAATGTAGTTCATTGCACCGTCACGTGGAAGAAATGCAGTAATTGATTTTCCATTTTTAATTAATTGTACTCTGACACATTTTCTTACAGCAGAGTTTGGCTGTTTTGCTTCAACACCTACTTTTTCTAAAACAATTCCTTTTGCTTGAGGAGAACCTGCAAATGGGTTTGATTTTTTATCTAATCCTAATTCTCTTCTCTTGTAAGTTGAGATAGCCCAACGCTGTTGCTTCTTCTTGTTACGAAGATCTCGTCCTGCAAATAGTCCTAGAGGTGATTTTGCCATTATTACCACTCGAAAGCTTGTTCCTTGCTATTAATCATTACATATGTTATGTTGAAATATCTGCGTGCAAGGATTCTTGCCTTCTCTGCGTTGCGACCTTCTCGTCCCACGACAACACCTTTCTTTGCACCATCTACTTCTACATTGGCTTGGAATGAACCATCTAATCTTTCAGATATTTTAATGTCAGTAATGTATTTTTCATTTAGTATATTTTTCAAAAGTTTGATTGGGTCTTCATTATATTCTACGAGTTCAACATTTCTTTCAATCTTGTTTTGGAGTGCTTTGATATGAGAACCACCTTTTCCAATTGCTAGACCCATCTTGCCTTCATTTACAACAAAGATAATTCTATCACGTTTTTCATCTTCAATGCAATCTCTTGCTGTTGCTTTTGTAATATTTTGGAATAATGACATCAATTTCATTTGATCAGTTGTTAGTTTGATTTCTTGTGTCATAGTCATCGTAATTACTCAAAAAATTTCTCAGTCTCATTTAAACCTTGATTGGTTTTTGTTTTAGGATAAGTTTTTAACAACATCATTTGGATTCTGTTTCTTTTTGTAGTGTTTTGATATCAGCATCAGCGATGTTGGTTAGTGAAATTGCAGAAACTCTAAATTGTAATCCGCAGAGTTTTCCGAGGTTAACAGATGTGTCATCGAAAGCAATGGTTGAAATGTTTGATTTTTTTGCGTCATCTTCTATTTTCTCACTGACATGACGTGGTACAGATTTTGAAAGAAGTACAAGTTTTGATTTTGAAATGTTGCCTAGAACTTGTTTTGTACCAATAATGTATGCATCGTCTTTGATTGCATCCTTGAGTGTTTTTTCTAGTTGTTTTTTTATCATGTTGCTTGTAAGAGCAACTCGATTTTAGTGACTTATAAATTATTGAAGCTAGTATCCACGACTGTTACGATCTGGTTTATCGATATTTGGATTTCTAAAGCCATGTTTTTCCATCATATGATTCAAGAATCGTATATCGCTGTCAAATTTTTCTCCACAGACAGAACAGTTTACCATGTTTTGATAAAATTTGGGCATAACTTAAGTTAATTGAATTAAAAAGATGCCAGCACTGTTGCTTCCCAACGGCTCTCGCATGTCAGTAACACAGCAGCGACATTTGGTTTGACTTCCAAGTTCGGAATGGGATTGGGTCGCACCCAAACGCTATGGCCGGCTTATCATTCCAACAAATTATCTTTCATAATAAGCTAACTAAAAAATCATGAATGAATTTTTTCATAGAAGTATAAATTAAAGCCACGGCGAATAACGTTATGACACATCGTGTTGCTGTACTGGACAAAGAATTGTGCCAGCCCAAGAAATGTGGACTAGAGTGTATCAAATATTGTCCTGTCAATAAATCTGGAGCCGACTGTATTGTGCTAAACGAGGAAACCGGAAAAGCAACCATTGATGAGAATATTTGCAACGGATGTGGGATTTGCGTAAAGGTTTGTCCCTTTGATGCAATTACAATAGTGAATTTAGCTAGTGAACTAAAGACAGACAAAATTCACCAGTATGGAATGAACTCCTTTAGACTTTACAAGCTTCCAACCCCAAAGAAAGGAGAGGTTGTGGGATTACTTGGAAGAAATGGTATGGGAAAAAGTACAGTTGTCAACATTCTTTCTGGAGTGTTAAAACCAAACCTTGGAAATTATGAGCAACCACCAGAGTGGGATGAGATTTTAAAATATTACAAAGGAACAGAACTAAAAGCACATTTTGAAAAAATAAAAAATGGAGAGATTAAAGCATCAATCAAGCCACAGCAAGTGCATACAATTGCAGATGCATTTGATGGAACTGGAAAAGAACTCTTAGACAAATATGATCAGAGAGGTGTATCAAGAGAGCTTGTAAAACAATTAGGATTAGAAAATTCTTTGGAGCAAAGTCTTAAAGAACTAAGTGGTGGCGAACTACAAAGACTATCAGTTGCAACTGCAGCATCGAGAGATTCAGACTTTTACTTTTTTGATGAACCATCATCATACAATGATGTCTTTCAGAGAACCGGTGTTGCAAGAGTAATTCACAGTCTTGCTGAACAAGGCAAAAGCGTGATGGTAGTAGAACATGATCTTACACTACTAGACTTCCTTAGTGACTATATTGAGGTATTATACGGGGTGCCAGCCGCATATGGAATAGTCTCAAACGTATTATCTACCAAAGTAGGGATTAACGTATTTCTTGACGGATATTTACCAACTGAGAACGTAAGATTTAGAGATAAAAAATTCACATTTGATGCATCAACATCAGGTGATGAGATACTTGAAGGAGATGTAGTAATTTCATATCCAAAGCTTGAGAAAAAATTTGATTCATTTTCAGTTTCAATAGAACCGGGAACAGTTCGAAAAGGTGAATTACTTGGAATAATGGGTGCAAACGCATTAGGAAAAACTACAATGATGAAAATGATTGCAGGAGTTGAAAAACCAGATGCAGGTTCTGTTGATAAAAAAATCAAAATTGCATACAAGCCACAATATCTAACAAACGATATTGATATCGAAGTAATTGCAGTTTTAGAGAAAGCAAACGGGACTACAATTGAAGGAAGTGCTGAAGAAGAACAAATTCTTGACCCATTGAAATTAAAAAAATTGTATAACAAATCTGTAAAGAATCTCTCAGGAGGAGAACTACAAAAAGTTGCAATTGCGTCATGCCTATTACAAAAAGTTGACCTGTATGCACTTGATGAGCCATCTGCATTTTTAGATGTAGAAGATAGAATTGCAGTAGCCAAATTTTTACAGAAATTTGTTCGCTCCTTTGGCAAGTCTGCAATAATCATAGACCATGACTTGCAATTGATGGATTTGGTATCCGATTCGATGGTGATTTTTGAGGGAACATCAAGTGTAGAAGGAGCTGCAACATCACCAATGCCAAAAACAGATGCCATGAATAGATTTTTGGAATCATTAGACATCTCATTTAGGAAAGATGAAAAGACAAGTAGACATCGTGTTAACAAAGAAGCAAGTAGACTAGACAAAGAACAAAAGTCATCAGGTAATTACTATTTTAGAAAATGACCAAGATGCTAAAGAGAGTATTGCAAGATGTTCTCTCTGAAGAAGAAAATGAACAGCTAATCTCTGCATTTGATCAGATTGGAGATATCATTATAGTGAGAATTCCTGATTCGTTAATTTCAAAAAAACAGATCATTGGAAAAACACTGCTTGAACAAGTCAGTACTGCAAATTCTGTTTTTTACCAGTCTTCACCAGTAGAAGGAGACTTTCGAACAAGGCAGTTAGAGGTAATCGCAGGAGAAGACAAAACACAGACAGAATATAGAGAAAATGGTTGTAGATTTATTGTAGATGTAGAAAAGGCATTTTTTTCTCCAAGACTATCAACAGAAAGAGAAAGAATTGCAGGATTGGTAAAAGAGGGCGAGGTTGTGGTTAACATGTTCGGAGGCGTAGGAATGTTTTCTCTACTAGCAGCAAAAGATACTGCGTGTACTGTATACAACATTGACATCAATCCAGTTGCATCTCAACTATGTAAAGAAAATTCACAGATTAACAAGCTAAAAGGTGAGGTAATCTCATTGAACGGAGATGCAACCAAAGTTATTGACGAACACTTAACAGGAAAAGCAGATAGAGTTTTGATGTTATTGCCTGAACGCTCTGATGAGTTTTTAGATTCTGCATTGAACTGTTTGAAGGATAACGGAATAATTCACTATTATTCACATATGCATGCAGACAGAAAACAAGATGCACCAAGATTGTCTGAAGAACATTTTATGTCGGTAAATAAAACAAATGCAGAGATAATTACTTCACGAAATGTAAGACCTGTCGGACCAAGATTTTATCAAACAGTAGTTGATGTGAAAATTTCTAAAGACTAGTCATCTTCAATTAATGAAGAAGGTTTTGCAGATGTGGTAGCCATTTGATATCCAATCCATGAAACAATTCCCAAGACACCACCTACAACCATCAATATGGTCAATTGTAAGACAATTGGACTCCATTCAGAGAGCATCAAAAGCCATGCATATACAAAAAAGGCAGCTATGCAAGAAACAAAAATGAAAACACCCATTGATTTTCGTCTTGACATGTCGATTCGAACTAAAACAGTAATTTAACTGAACTCAATTGCCATCATGTAGGCATCTTCACCGTCACGATAATACGACTTTAGTCTCTGTTTGATATCCATACCCAAATCTTGGTATAACTTTACTGCCTCTGTGTTACTACAGCGAACCTCAAGATACATCTCGTCACATTGTTTTTCTTTTACTCCCTTGAAGGATTCATTTACAAGAATTTTTCCATATCCATTTCCACGGAATTCTTCTAGAACTGCAACAGAGACGACATGTCCTTTCTTTACAAATCCAAGTTTCTTAAAGTTAGAAAATCCAAATTCAGTCTTACACATTATATAGCCAACATATTGATTGTTTTTTTCAGCCACCAAAAATGCCTCGGGTGCCTCAGCAAGTAGACTTTCATAGAAATAATCTGAATAGTGTTCTGGTAAGGTCTTCATGTTAATTTCCATGACTCCAATTAGATCACTAGGTTCACAACGTCTGAATATTGCACCGTTGTGCTCTCGTAAAATTACCTGCATAATATTACATGAAATCATACGTATTTAATTTTAAGTTGGAAAAACAATTATGCTCTTGTGACATACGATCCTTATGATGGAGCCCACACAGGAGTTCATTAGGAGCATAGTGAAAAAACACTTTGACGTTGGTGACGAGGAAGTGGGTCTTGTCAAGATGCAATTTTATTTTGAAGATACTGACTTTAAAGAAAAGTTTGTGGTACTAACTCAGGAGTTAGAAACTTACAATCTTTTGTGTACTTTAGAAAAAGAAGGCTATAGACATATGGTAGTTGTCTCAAAGATGCAAAAGCAAAAGAAGAGAAGATGGCTATCAAAGTCCTGGACACCACGAATAATGTTTGCAGCAACTGTTGTGATGGTGTTAATTGATGGGTTTTACAGGACTCAAGGACTAAACATGTTTACTCCAATTGGAGATCCACTTGCAGTTGCAGTTTTGTATGCATGGGCCTTAATTGGAATTTTAGGAGTGCATGAGGCAGGACATTTGATTGCTGCAAAGTGGCACAAGATCAAAACAACGTGGCCATACTTTATTCCAGGTGTACCGGTTTATGGAATACCAACGTTTGGTGCATTCATCCAGTCAAGAAGTCTCACCGTAAACAGAGACATTCTATTTGATATTGCAATAGCAGGACCAATTGCAGGATTGGCAGTTGCAGTAATAGTAGTAATCTTTGGTGCATGGACATCGCCAGTAATTGATGCAGATATGGCCAGACAGATGTTTGGAACAGCACAACTAACCCCAATGAATGAAAATATCATAATCAAAGCATCACTTGCACTCTTTGACAAGAACGGCAGCGATGTCGAGGTAATAATGTCGCCAATAATGTTTGCAGCATGGCTTGGATTTTTAATTACGTTTTTGAATTTGCTGCCGGCATGGCAATTAGACGGAGGTCACATGTCAAGAGTTATCCTTGGACAAAAGTGGCACAAGATTGCAACGTATGCAAGCATGGGTGTGTTGGTATTGTTGAACTATTGGATGATGGCAATATTCATTTTGATTCTAAGCTCAAGAAGTAAAGATGCAAGACCACTTGATGACATCTCACCATTATCTAAAAATAGAAAACTTGTCTACATTGGAGTTATAATTTTGGCAATCTTGTGTGCACCAATACCATCATCAGTTTGGCCTTAACATAGTGCGTGCACCATCTTCAATTACCTGAACTTTTTGTCTTGGACCTTGATTTTTTAAGATGTAATCCATTGATTTTTTGATTCCATCTAATGGAATCATGCCAAGTTTCTTGACGTAAAGTTCTGGCAAGATAGATGCTAGTGCAATTTGGGAATTTTTTTGGACCTCAGACATGTACATGAGGTTTTCCATACCATCTTCATACTTTGATGCATTTTTGATCTTTTCAGGCGTAATACGTCCATCAATTAATTTTTGAAATGTTTCTGAGCCCAATCCGCCCATACATTCAGCTACCAAAATAATCAATCCCTGATTTTTAATTGATGTGTAAAAGTTCCATACCGAGTTTAGTGAGGATGATAGAGTTTGGTTGCTAGCATCCTTTCCCGTACTAACTATCATTGTACGGAACTTTTCTTCAAATGTTCCAGTAGATTTTAGGAGAGTTTGTGATATGGATGAGGTTTTTGATGGATGACCAACCTGCAATCCAGAGATTCCTTTTTTGTTTGCTGTAAGTTCTATACATGAAACCTCAAATGTGTCTGCAAACTTTTTTGCATCATTCATTGAAGGTGTATCAGTACCAGGATTTGGTGTATCTCCTGAGCGATGTGAGAATGCCTCTAACATTTTTTCTGCACCAAATTTGCGTAGTATTCTAGTCGATATAGTTTCATAACCAAACAGACCATCAAACTGTACCTCACCAAGAAATACTAGATTTGAGTTTGACAATTCCTGTTCTTCAAACTCGTTAATGCTTACTGTATCAGGATTGTTTGCTTTGATTTGTGGAAGATTTGTTTTATCAACTAGTAGTTTTGGTTTTGAAAATGATTTGATATCACATTTTTCGTAAAGTTTACCGAGAATTTTTTGTACAGCTGGAGTGTAATTTTGAATAACAATTTCAGTTGGTTTTGACAAGTCTAATCCTTCTAAATTTTCATTTATTGTAGAATCATCTAGTACTGGTTGCTCAAATTCGATTTTTTCATCCAAGTTTTCTGCCATGATATCTAAAACGACTTCATTTTTTCCATAGTTCAACCAGATTTCAGGCATGATTAATGAATAAAATGAACTAAAATAAATACAGCTTTGCTAAAAGTTCAGATCACTTGCAGGGTTTTCTTTTAGCTATTCTTGTATTGTCAGTAATAATTCCAATTGGAATGAGTGATGCATTTGGACAGATTACTCAAGCAACTGTAACATTTGTAGATAGATATCAATTGCCTGGCGGAAGTATTGGTCAAACTCCCCGTCATTTTGATTTTAATTCAGATGGTACAAAGTTGTTAGTTGTAGAGGGTGCGACTGATTACATTTACGAGTTTATACTTTCAACAGGATATGATCTAACTACTTTATCATATTCAGGAGATGATGATGGAAATGATCAAAGATTAGATGATGTTAGAGATGGACAACCAAGAGCAATGGAGTTTAATTCAGATGGTACAAAGATGTTTCTTATAGGTAATGCAGCTGATGAGATAAACCAATACACACTATCTCCTGGTTTTGATATATCTGAAGCAAGTTTTGAAAAGAGAGTTGATATCACAGGTGAGGTGGGTACTGATCCAAATGGAATGGAGTTTACTGCAGATGGTACAAAAGTATTGTTAAATAATAAAAAAAAGAAAGTCATAGAATTTGAAATTGATGCGTTTGACATTTCAGGAGTAGAAGGACAGACAGGTACTTCTATCAATTTTGGTGCACATTTAACAAAAGGCATGAGAGGAATGACTTTTGCCGATGATGGAAAAAAGTTTTTTGTCACAACTAGTGATGGGATAAACAGATCAGCTGATAATAAGGTTCATGAGTTTTCGCTAAGTACACCATATGAAGTGTCAACTTACACATACGTTGATGAATTTGACGTAAATGAATGGGAAACAGATCCACAGGATGTGAGATTCAATCCAGATGGTACAAGAATGTACGTACTTGGTCCAATGAATGACGGTACTGCAGGTGAATTCATCAATGAGTTTGCATTAACCTGTCCATTCCAGATTTCAGGAGAATGTGGAGAGGAAAAAAAAGTTAGTGGTGGATGTGGTTTTGACAGAGACTGTACTGCTCCTAGAATTACAAATCACGGAAGATCAGAAACTCCAGATGGATTTTCAATTAACAATAACATTTTTGAAGAAAATCAAGAAAGATACAACAAAAATCCTACCATACAAGGAACCGTAGGCGAACCTGTAACCATCAAGGTGAGAGCATGGGAGAATATGGGCACAGACAAGATTACTTTGGCAATTGCATATCTTGCAATGCATGATGAAAAACCAGACTGGAGAGATTCTACTGCATTTATTGAATATCATATAGCAAAAAATCAAGTAGTGTATCAAGATGATGATGGAATTTTCCTATCTACAGGTGCATCAGCTGAAAGAATTGAAGATCCATACGGAG
>CACFJZ010000009.1 GCA_902566725.1 uncultured marine group I thaumarchaeote | reverse complement strand
TTCATTGCTAAAATATTTGCTACAGCTACATCCTCAACATGAATAAAATCTCTAATCTGTTGTCCTCTGCCAAAAATTATTGGTGGATTTCCTTGTCTAATCCTATCAAGGAATTTTGTTATCACTCCTGCATATTGTAATGTCTGTCCTATTCCAAAAATATTGAAATATCTTAATCCAACAATTTTTGTTCCTATCTTTGAATATTTCTCAAAAAGATATTCATCATCTAATTTTGTCTGTCCATATGGATTAATTGGTTCTCTTTTTGCATCTTCTTTAATTGGCATATCCCTTTTGTGCCCATAAACACTTGAACTACTTGCATACACAACCCTGAAATTATTTTTATTTCCTAATTTGAAGATATTTTCTGTTCCGATGACATTTACATCATGATATTCTTCTGGATTATCAAATGAATCTTGAACTACTGTTAATGCAGCTTGATGAAAAACACCATCTACATCTCTAGTTATATCTTCTAACAAATCAAAATCTCTAATGTCACATTGTTCAAATTTTATATTATCAAAAACTGATTCCAAATTTTCTTTCTTTCCACTGTGTAAATTATCTATCACTGTAACCTCATGTCCCTCTCTAACTAGTAATTTTACTATATTACTACCAACGAATCCTGCACCACCTGTAACCACATATCTCATATCTCTTTACCCATACCTAATGCATTATAGTCCACATCAAATTTCCTATCCCATAACATCCTTCTACAATCAATCAGAAGTTTTCTTTTCATCTTTTTCAGTAAATTATTATTGATTTTTCTAAATGATTTCCATTCGGTCATAATAATTGCACATTGACTTTTCTCTAATGAATCGCCTATTGAACTCTCATAAGAAATCTTTTTACCAAAAACCTTCTTTGTATTTTCTATTGCTTTTGGATCATGAACAATAATTCTAGCCTTCTTCTTGAGAAGTTTTTTTATCAATTCTATAGCGACCGAATCTCTGATATCATCTGTTTCTGGTTTAAATGCCGTGCCTAATATCGTAATTTGTTTTGAAGAAATGTTTCCTAGCTTCTTTTCTAATAATGTAATAATTTGTTTCAATTGTCTTGAATTTGTTTCCTCTACTGCATCTAACAAAATTGGTTTTATGCCTGTGCTCTTTGAAAATTTTATCAGTGCTTTCATATCTTTTGGTAAACAAGATCCTCCATAACCTGGCCCTGCTCTAAGAAATAATTTTCCAATTCTTGGATCTAAACCAATTGTTTTTGCTACATCATCAATATTTGCTCCTGGAATTCTTTGACAAATATTTGATAATTGATTAATAAAACTAATTTTTGTTGCAAGAAATGAATTATTTGCATATTTTATCATTTCTGCAGTCTGATGATTTGTTACAATTATTGGTGTCTTTTTGTGTAACTTTTCAAAAAATTTTTTTGCCTTAATCATATACTTGGTTTTGTATCCTCCTAGTACTACTGCATGTGGAAATTTTGTATCTCTAATTGCACTGCTTTCCTGTAAAAACTCTGGATTTGAAATCAAACCAAAATCTTTTCCAGCTTTTTTGTGTGATATTTTTTCTAAAATTGGTAATATGACATCTTTCATTGTGCCTGGTATGACAGTACTTTTTATCAAAATTATTGGGTTGTTTTTATTAGATCTAATAATTTTAGCAACACTTGTTACTGCATTTTTAATCATTGACAGATCTATTGCTCCATTTGGTCTTTGTGGTGTTCCTACAGTGACAAAAATATAATCACAATCTTTAATCAATGAAAAATCGTCACTTATTCTAAGTCCATTTTTCAATCCATCATTTAACATTTTTTCTAATTCTGGTTCAAAAAATGTTGAAATACCTTGTGAAATATTTCTACATTTTGTTTTATCAACATCAATCCCGATTGTTTTGTAACCTTTAGATGATAAAACAGCAGTAAGAGAAAGTCCAACAAAACCTAATCCTATAACTGCTATTTTCATATCCACATCATTTTTTTTCTTTTTATCATGCTTTCCTAAATGTAATCTCTTGTGCATTCTTATATGATTCCACTGTTCCCACATCAATTTCATCTTCATTTTGGTTTAGAGTAATTGCAAGAACTTTCTGATTTTCTTTAATCAAATTTTGAATTGCATCTGTTAATTGAAATTCTTTCCCTTTTCCAGTTTTAATCTTTTTCAAACTCGAAAAAATTTCTGATCTGAAATAGTAGAGCGGCAATATTCCGAAAGGTGATTTTGGTTTTTCTGGTTTTTCAATAACTTCTCTAACCGAAAATAAATTACTAGATATCTTATTAACAGTTGGAACTCCATATCTTTTGAAATCTTTTATCTTTTTACATAATAAAATTGCCTTCGCATCTGGATTCTTTTTTGCAGTATCTATCAGTCGTAAAATTGGATGTTTAGTTTTACTTAAGATTGTTACATCTCCTGCATGAACCAAAAAATCCTCGTCACCAACATATCTTTCAGCACGTTTAACTGCATCACCGAAACCTAATGGTTTATTCTGATTAACCCAAACCAAATGTGAATTATCTAATTTTGAATAAAATTTTGTTATTAATTTTTTGTAATCACCATTTAATTCTCTTAGATATGCATCGTGTGGTGTAAAATGATCTTCTATTGATCTCTTTTCACGTCCTACTACAAAACAATAATCTCGAAAATTCATCGAATAAAGCTGTTCATAGATGTATTGCAATAATGGTAAAACAACTCTATTCTTTGTAAATGCCTTTGAATAAATTGGCATCATCTCTTTTGGCATTTCTTTTGTAAATGGTAATAATCTTGTACCCTTCCCTGCTGATGTAATTACTACTTTAGTCACAAAAATCCATTCTTAGTCTTATCATTAAGTTTTTAAAATTTTGGAATAAAAGCTATCATTACAAAATTATAATAGAGCAAAAAAGTTCAAAAATAGCAAAAATAGAGAAAAAAAATGTCTTATTCTAATATTAATATGCAAAATTTTGAAGAAGTTAAAAAATCTCTTGAATCAAAATCATTACGTGTTTGTGTTGTGGGTATAGGACGAATTGGTTTACCTACGGCATTATCATTTGCAAAATCTGGTTTAACAACTATTGGTGTTGATATCAATGAATCTCTTGTTGAAATGATAAATACAAAAAATTTCCCTCTTAAAGACGAACCTGGTTATGAAGAAATTTTCAAAAACGTAATCTCTGAAAAAAAATTTTCTGCAACAACAAACATAGAAATTGGATTATCAAATTCGAATTTAGTCTTATTATCATTACCTACTCCTATGGATGAAAATAATATTCCTGATTATTCTGCATTGAAAAGTGTGGCAAATCAATTATCAGAATTTCTTAACCCTAACTCCTTGGTTATTGTCGAAAGTACAATTGAACCTGGGTTTATTGAAAATGATATGGTTAACTTGATTACTAACAATGATAGACTTGAGCTTGAAAAGAATTTTTTCATAGGTGTATGTCCTGAAAATGCAAATCCTGGTGAAATTTTACATGATTTTACGAATCTTCCAAGACTTGTTGGTGGAATTAATGAAAATATTTCTGAAGTTATAAAGTCAATCTATAACTTTGTTTTTGGTGTTGAGTTAATTGAAATGCCAGATTGTAAAACTGCAAATGCGGTAAAACTTACAACAAATGTTTTTCGTGATATCAATATTGCATTTGTTAGTGAATTATCATTGATGTTTGAAAAATTAGGTATTGATACTATGAAGGTTTTAGAAGCAGCTAAAAAGAAATATAATTTTCAAATACATTATCCTGGCGCAGGTGTTGGTGGCCCTTGTTTGCCCATTAATTCATATCAATTTCTAAACACCGCAAAAAGAATTGGTTCGGAATTAAAAATAATTGAATCTAGTAGAAAAATTAATGAAAAAATGCCAGAACATGTTGTCGAACTATTGCTTGATGCTTTTAAAGAATCCAATAAATCAATAAAAGATTCCCACGTCCTACTACTTGGTGTTTCATACAAACCAAATGTCAAGGATATCCAACTCTCACCAGCTGAACACATAATTAACAAATTACAAAGCTTAGGTGCAATAATTCATGTTTATGATCCATATTACATCTCAAAAACAGTATTTGACATTAAGACTGAAGAGAATCTTGAAAATATTATTCAATCTATGGATTCTGCAATTATTGTTACTGCACATGATGAATTCAAAAATCTTGAAATTTCTTTATTCAAAAAAATGAATACTCCTATCCTTGTTGATACAAGAGGAATAATTGAACCAAAAACTGCAAAAAATAATCAATTGACTTTTAGAGGATTAGGTCGTGGACACTCCTAATCTAGAACTTAATCATTCATCGTTAGTAAATATTCTTACACTTAGATATGATCCAACTCGAAAATCTCTACTTCCAAAAATTGAACCAAAAACTCTTGCATCATCAATAGAAACCCCATCATTAGAAAAAATTGAGAGCCTTTTAATTAATAATATTAAAAATAAAATACCAGATGATACTGATTCAATTTCTATAGCACTAAGTGGTGGAGTTGATTCCACATTAGTTCTTGCATTTTTGAGAAAAATATTCCCAGACATTGTCATAAATGCAATATCTGTAAAATTTGCAAATAGTATTGATGAAACAATTCCTGCTTCAAAAATAGCAGAAAAGTTTGAAGCTAAACAATTTGTAATTAACATAGAAAATTATCTAAAAGAATTACCAAAAGCAATTAGCATTATTAAACAGCCTTTTTGGGACACACATTGGTACTTTGTGTCAAAAAAAGCAACAACTCTCTCAAAATTTCTTGCATCAGGTGATGGCGGAGATGAGATTTTTGGTGGTTACACCTTTAGATATAAAAAATTTCTAGAAATAACAACAAATAATTCAAATGTAGAAGACAAAATTAAAGCATATCTTAGTTGCCATGAAAGAGATAGAGTTCCAGATCAGGATCAGTTATTTCATAAAAATATTAATTTTAACTGGGGCAAAATTTACAAAACACTCTATCCCTATTTTGAAAATAAACTGCATAGATTAGATCAAGTGTTACTTGCAGATTATAACGGAAAATTACTTTACAATTTTAGTCCCGTAAATACATCTCTACAACAACATTTTGAATTAATTCCTGTTTCCCCATTTTTATCAAATGATATAATCTCATATATTCTTCCAATGAAACAACAATTCAAATATAATCATAATGAGAATATTGGCAAATTACTTCTTAGAAAACTGCTTGTAAAATATAATGCAGATATGTTAGTAACTAATGAAAAATTAGGATTTAACGTAAATACACAAAACCTCTGGGAAAAACACGGAAAAAGACTTTGTGAAAAATACCTTACTGGTGGTTATATAATTGAAAATCAAATCATAAATTCAAATTGGGTTGACAAATATATCGATAAAGAAAATTTAGAGATAAAATATGTCAATAAATTCCTAGGTTTACTGGCTGTTGAAATTTGGTATAGATTGTTTATTGTCAAAGATATGGATAGTAATACTACACTAGATTAATTTACTCACAAAACTGCAAAAAACTATGAAAAAGGATGTTGTAGCAGGACTAGGTGAAATTGGAACTCCAATTCTTAAATTACTCTCAAAAAATTTTGAGGTAGTTGGATATGATCTAAATAAGAAATTAATGAATGAAAAAAAATTTAATAAATTGAATGATATTAAAACCTCTTTTTTGCATATTGCAATACCTGTCTCTCCAAAATTTGATAATCATGTATTAAAACTAAATGAAAAATTCAATCCTGAATGTATAGTAATTCATAGTACAATCAGTCCCGGAACAACTACTAGACTACAAAAAAAAATTAACACTCCAATTATCTATAGTGCTACTAGAGGGGTGCACAAACGAATGATTAAAGACATAAAGCGATATGTGAAATTTTTTGCAATATCCTCTAGCGCACCTGAAAAAAAATGGGCAACTGAAATGTATTCTAAAAAAATGAAAAAATCTGGAATTAAAACTAAAAAAATGACAAAACCTGAAACATTAGAACTTGCAAAAATAATTTGTGATACTTCGTATTTAGGCTGGCTCATCAACTACTCACAAATTAGCAATCAGATTGCAAAATCATTTGATGTAAATTATGATGAAATGTGGTCTTTTTCTGATGAAATTCATAAATTTTTAGGTAATAGACCAAAAATGTTCCCTGGATATATTGGTGGACATTGCGTTATACCTAACTTAGAATTAATCAATAATGAAACACTAAATCTAATTAAAAAATTGAATAATATGTATCTCAAAAAAAATCCAAAGGCAAAATCAATTAAGAAAAAATAAAGTGAGAACAAATTTTGACTACACTTACAGAAAATACAAGAACGGATAAATTCTTAATTCCAGGATTATTGTTTTTAATCTCAATTTCTTTTTTATCCTTTAATCTTTCCGAACAAGGTCCACATCAAGATGAATTAGATTTCTTCTATGCTTATTCAGTAGTTTATTTTAGTCTAATAATGGATGGAGACTTTTTTCATCCTTGTTGGAATGGAGATGGTGAATGTGATTTGTTATCTGTTACAGGTTGTAACATGGATGATCATTGGGTTACTACTCATGGTTTTGTAAAACATGTTTTGGTTGGAACTGGAATTGCACTTCATGGCGAGAAAGAATGGGAAAGTTATGCGCCAGTGCCCCCATTATGTAAACCCCATACAGATCCAGATTTTGGAGTTAATGTCCCTGAAAAATCTGAACTTGGTGCAGCAAGATTTTTCTCTCCTATTCTAGGTTCATTAACGGTTGTTCTTGCATTCTACATTGGAAAATTCCTTTTTAATAGAATTACAGGATTAAGTTTTGGATTATTATTACTATTCAACAGTTTGTGGTTTGCATATAGTCGAACAATAATGACTGAAACATACATTTACTTTTTCATGATTCTATCATTTTTTCTATTATTATATTCCTTCAAAGAACAAGGAAAAATTCGTTATTCACTATTAATTTCCAGTGCAATAATATTTGGAATTGCATTTGATACTAAAGCAATTGTCTTTATGTTTTTCCCGATGTTTATTCTGACAATATTTCTAAGAAATTCAATTAATCAAAAACTCTCTAAAAAGGATTTTCAGTTTAAAAATTATTTTCCAAAATCACTTGCTATCTCTTCACTATACGTTGGAATATTATTTATATCAATAATTGTAACATTACCATTCTATTGGATTGGACCTATTGATCAGATCATCTTTCAAAAAGAAAGTTTGGATGCATACAATAAAGAAATGAGTTTACACATGCCTTGGGATGTTGAATCAAAATTACACATAAGATTCTTGAGTACAATAACAGTTTCTTTTGTACCTGTGATTGATACGTATTACAATTTTTTCAGTTCAGATAATATACCTGAATCAGTTGATCGCGCAAATAATTTCTCAAGTATTCCGTTATCAATATTATTTTTTACTGGTTTAGGTTTTCTAATACATAGTATAAAGAATAAAACCGTCACAGGTTCTGAATTAATAATTATCTTATGGGTTTCAAGTATATTCCTATTTTTATCTACAATGATGGAATCATACTCTACAAGTAGATTTTTTGTTATGATGTTTTTACCACTAATTCTAGTATCTTCTTATGGATATTGGAAATTCTTTAATTCAATCTCTAATCGAAAAATCCAAATTTTCTCATTTTCATTACTAATAGTTGCACATGCAATAACCACACTCGTTTATTGGAAAGAGATTTTTTACACTCCTTCGATTATATGGCTTGATCCATTATTCATTAAATCACAAGTTGCAGCATCCCATGTTGAGGTGTTAGGTCTAGGAATAATATTTGCAATATTCTTTATCATTTTTGGATTAACTAAAATTAAATCAATAAAAAAGGCAAATCTCTAATCTTCTTCTGTTATTCTAATTTATACTGTTAAAATCAACCAAAGAAAATTCAATCCAACGCGTATTGTCTTTCCAGTACTTACGCCCGAAATCTTTGATTTACCAATTCTTTTTTTAAATGTAACAGGAATCTCAATAATCTTCTGATCATTTTCTATGCATTGCATTGTAAAATACAATCCTATACCTACTCCGCCAATTGGCTGATCAGTTCCATTATGAGTAAGTTTATCAACAATCTTTTCAAGTGATTCTCTTTTCATAATTCTGTAAACACAACCTACATCTGTCAAATTTACAATTCCCATGTGTTCTAAACTTACATATTTCATTTGAATTAATTTTGCAAGAATAAAATTTGCCCATACAAAAAAACCACTATTCTGATTTCCTTTTTCAGTCATTACTTGATTTTGTCTAGTTCCTATAACCATGTCACAATTATCAAGATATGGAATCATTTTTTGAAGATCATATGCATTAAATGTACCGTCAGCTTCTACAGTACCAATAATATTTGCATCTGTTTTTATTGCTTCTTTTAATCCTAAAACTAATGAATGAGAGTATCCTTTATTTTCATTTTTTGTAATAACTTTTGCATTAGAATCTTTTGCAATTTCTACAGTTCTATCACTACTATTATTATCTACCACTATAACATGTTCTACATATTCTTGATTAATGAAATCTTTTACAACTTTCTCAATAGATAACTCTTCATTATATGTTGGAATAATGATACAAATCTTTGGTTTTTCAATCTTCTCAAATTGTAAATAATGTAAATCTGAATTTGTTTTATAGCTTTTTCGTTGTAAAATAAACACAAACCATGAAATCAACCAAATCAAATCTGCAAGTAAAATCCATCTTAAATAAATTGAATAATAGATATTTTCAATTAATGTCTGACCACTAATTATTGATTCAATTCCATGAACTACAAACATGTAGATATTCACGAAAACCCATGTGATATTTATGACTAGTAAAATTAAGAATGAAATTGTCATACTAAAGAAAAATTTTTTCATTATTCACTAGAATAATCATTAGAATAAATTATTTATTACTCAATTCAACAGTAAACGAATGAAGGCTGTTATATTAGCTGGTGGTTACGGAACACGAATCTCAGAAGAATCTCACTTAAAGCCAAAACCTATGATTGAAATTGGTGATAAACCAATATTATGGCACATAATGAAAATTTATTCTTCATACGGAATTAATGATTTTGTAATATGCTGTGGTTACAAAGCTGAAATTATAAAAAATTATTTTGAATCATTTTCATCTGAATCTTGGAATATTGAATTAGTTGATACTGGGTTAGATACTATGACTGGTGGTAGAATTAAAAGGATTGAAAATCACATAGATGATACTTTTTGTCTAACGTATGGTGATGGCGTAAGTGATGTCAATATAGAAAAATTGATCTCATTTCATAAATCAAAACAATCTCTCGCTACATTGACAGCTATACATCCACCTGAAAGATTTGGGGTGCTTGATATCTCTGGAGAATATGTCACAGAATTTCACGAAAAACATAGGGGCGAATCATCATGGATTAATGGAGGATTCTTTGTATTTGACACAAAAATTTTCGATTACATAAACGATGGTGATTCAACAATATTGGAACGAACTCCTCTTGAAACTTTGGCTAAAGAACAAAAATTAACTGCATTCAAACATAATGGATTTTGGTATCCTATGGATACGTTGAGAGATAAAAAATATCTTGAAAATTTATGGGAAAATGGAAATGCCAAGTGGAAGATCTGGTAAAAAATTTATTCAGTTTTAAAAATATCCAATTCTATGCAAACAACCTTCATCGAATTTTTTACTATCTAAAAACCCTCTTCCATCAATAATTACGGGATTCTTCATAAATTTTTTTAGAAAATCTGAATTTAGTGAACTGAACTCTTCCCATTTTGTAAAAACTAATGCGATATCTGCATTTTCTAATGCATCTTCTAAACTAAAACAAATCTGACATTGTTCAGATAACTCTTTCACACTATCTTTTGATTTTATAACTGGATCGTATACTGAAATCTTAACATCTTTTTTTGTCAACAATCTAATTGCATCTAAAGCAGGTGATGACCTTAGATCATCAGTATCTGGCTTAAATGTTAATCCTAAAATTGAAATTTTTTTATTTTTTAGTGAACCAATTATTGATTCTGCTAACATAACCATTTTACTTGGCCTTTCAGCATTTATGTCTAAAACTGCTTTTAAAAGTGGAGTATTGATATTACTACTATTTGCATAATCTAACAAAGCTTGAACATCTTTTGGAAAGCAACTACCTCCAAATCCACATCCTGGTATAAGATATGAATCTAAACCTGGAATTATTTTTCTGTTATCTACTTTTGTTGTGATTCTTTTATCTGAAACTAACGCTCGAAGAATTTTATTTGGATCTGCACCTGAAATTGTTTCTGATAAATTTGCTATTTCATTTGAAAAAGAAATTAACATAGAAAAAAAAGCATTATTTGTATACTTGATTAATTCAGATGATTCCAAATTTGTTTCAATAAATTCACATTTATTATTAAAATGTGAAAAAATTTCTTTAACAAATATTTTTGTCTCATCATCTAAACTGCCAATAACTATCTTATCTGGGTTCATGAAATCATCTAATGCATTTCCTTCTCGTAAAAATTCTGGAACTACTGCCAATCCAAACCCTAAATTCGACAAACTTTTTTCTAAAATTGGTAAAACAATATTTTTTGATGTATTAGGAACTATTGTACTTCTTATGATTATCTTATAATCTCTTTTTGAATTATTTTTAATTGAATTTGTTAAAGATTCAACTGAATTGGTAATTTGAGTAAGATCGATAGAATTATTTTTTGTAGGCGTTCCCACACATATGAAACATCCATCTGTATGTTCCACAAGACTATCCAAATCATTTTTAGGAATTAAATCTCCTGAAGAAACAACTACCTCTAACATTTCTTCCAAACCTTTCTCGAAAAATGGTAATTTTTTATCCATAATTTTTGTAAGTTTTTGATTATCAATATCATAAATATTCACTTTATGACCTAGTGATGCTAAACATATGCCCGTTGTTAATCCAACATATCCTGCACCTATGATACCTATTTTCAAATCAAATTACTCCTATACCATTTGTAAGTTCGTCTCAATCCTTCTTCTAAATTTATTTTTGGTGTGTAACCAACAGTTTTTTTAATTAATGAAAGATCTGGACATCTTCTTTGTGGATTATCTTTAGTATAATTTGGATCATCACTTTTAATCATCTTTATTGATATTGGCACCTCCATAATTTTTTCAATTACATTTCCAACATCACTTACACTAACTTCTTCATCATTTCCAACATTACAAATAATTCCATTATCATTCGAGAATAATAATCTGAAAAATGCATTAATTGCATCACTAACATAACAAAAGCTTCTAGTTGGTGTACCATCACTGTGAATAATTATTTCAGAATCTTCAATTGCACTTTTCATAAAATCTGGAATAATTCTTCCATCATTTAGATTTAGATAAGGACCATAAACATTGAATGGTCTTGCAATTTTAATCGGAATTTCGTATTGTTGAAAATATAAAATTGAAACTGTTTCTGCTAATCTTTTTGATTCATCATAACATGCACGTGGTCCTATACATGAGACTTTACCTAGATATGATTCGGGTGTTGGAAATATTTCTGGATTACCATAAATTTCACTACTACTAAGAAATATCATACTCTTGACTTTTTTTTCTTTTGCAATGTCTAACAAATTTCGTGTTCCTTGATAATTGACATCTACAGTTTTAATTGGAAACTTTCTGTATGTGGGTGGCGATGCAATACTTGCAGTATGTATGATATAATCCACATTCTCATTGATTTGAAACTTTTCAGAGATATCTTGTTCCAAAAATTCAATATTTGAATCAAGATATTTTTTCTTATCTTTTGATGTAATCAAATTGTCTAATAAAATAATTTTTAGTGGATCTGATAATTTTTCATTAATTTTTATTAAAACATTTGTAAAGTATGTACCTAAGAAACCTCTTCCTCCAGCAATCAAAATTGTTTTCCCCTCTAAATCTTCATAAAATTGTTCTAATTCTTCTGCAATTATTTTGATATCATCCGTAAAAATATCATCTAAATTATCACTCATCAACTCACTTCCATAATCTACAATAAATTCTATTTCCTATGATCTAATAGTATTTTTTATATCCTCACCAAAATTATGAAATTTGTGTATCCTGAGCATCATCTTGTAAAAAATGGTACTTTGACAAATTGCCAAATATGTAATTCAGCTAAAATGAATTTGATTCTTGATTTGGGGAATCAACCTCTTTGTGATTCTTTGTTATCTAAAGAAATGCTTCACTCTCCTGAAATTACATATCCTCTTAGAATGTTATGGTGTCAGGATTGTTGTTTGGCTCAACTTGATTATTGTGTTGATGGAGCAGATGTGTATCACCCAGATTATCCGTATAGAACTGGAATAACAAGGGAATTAGTTGAATATCTTAAGAGTATGAGTGATTCACTTATTTCAAAATATAATCTCACCAACAATGATCTTGTTGTAGATATAGGTTCAAATGATGGAACACTGTTATCGGGATTTAAAGAAAAAGGAATAAAAATTATTGGAGTTGAACCTACTAATATTTCTAAAATTGCTAATGAAAAAAACATTGAAACATTTCAAGAATTTTTTACTAATGATGTAGCCAATAATATAAAAAGTAAACATGGTACTGCATCACTTATTCTTGCAACTAACATGTTTGCTCACATGGCGACTATTGGCGAAGTTGTTTCTGGAATTGAAACACTCCTAAAAGACGACGGTGTGTTTGTATTTGAAAATCATTATCTATTGGATGTAATACAGGGAGGACAATTTGACACAATCTATCATGAGCATTTACGTACTTATTCTCTAAAATCACTAATAAAATTATTTAGCTATTATGATCTTACTGTAACCGATGTTGAAAGAGGTTCTAGATACGGTGGAAATATTCGTGTTCATGTAACAAAAGGTAAAGATAAACCTGTATCAGAAAATGTTAGTTTACTCCTAAAGCTTGAAGACGAATCTGGTTTGTATGATCTAAAAACTTATGAGAAGTTTGCAGAACGAGTAAAAAAAGCTAAAACAGATTTTATGAATTTTATATTAACTGTAAAAAAAGAAGGAAAAACTATTGTAGGAAATTCATGTCCTGGAAGATGTGTAACTTTATTAAATTATTATGGTGTAGACTCTGATTTATTACCATTCATTGCTGAACAACCAACTTCATTAAAATTAAATATGTTCTTACCTGGAAAACAAATTCCAATCGTAAATAATGAAATACTATTAGAGCAACAACCTGATTATGTTGTATTGCTTGCGTGGCATTATGCTAAACCAATCATGGAACAATTAAAAGAACGGGGCCTCAAATCAAATTTCATTATACCTCTTCCTGATCTAACCATTTTGGAGAATTAATGAGCACAGCCATCGCAATTATTGGTTCTGGGTTTGGAATGTATTGTCTATTGCCAGCTTTTTCCAATATCGAGAACTGTAAAGTAGTTGGTATCTGTGGAAAAGCATCATCTCGTATGAATAGTTTTTGTGAAAAATTTCAAGTTAATCATTACACTGATTGGAAAGAAATGATTCAAAAAGAAAAACCAGACGCTGTAGCTATCGCGGTAATTCCAAAATATCAATTTGAAATTGCAAAATTTGCAATTCAAAATGGAATCGCAGTATTCGCAGAAAAACCACTAAGTACTGATTTTCAAAATTCTTTGGAATTAAATAATCTGGCAAAAAAATTTGACGTACCAAATATGATCGATTTTGAATTCCCAGAAATTCCTGAATGGGTTGAAGCAAAATGTCTTCTAAATGATAGAGTTATTGGAAAAATTTCTTCTATTGATGTAAACTGGAATTTTTTAAGTTATGATCTATCAAATAATATTAAATCATGGAAAACTGATATTGAACAAGGTGGTGGTGCAATCTCATTAGTTTTATCACACACGCTACATTATCTAGAATTTTTTATTGGTGAAATAACTAGTGTAAAATCAAAAATCTCATCTTCACCAAAAAGTGTAAACGGGGCTGATACCACAATTAAGATGAGTATATTATTCAAAAATGATTGTAAGGGAAATATTGATCTTGATATATCACATCTAGATAGTCAAAATCATTCAATAAAATTTACTGGAGATAATGGTACAATTATACTAAAAAACAACAGTACTTCTTTTGTAGATAATTTCCAATTAATTTTAAACAAAAATAATGAAGATAAAGAAATTACAACAAAAAAATATTTGAATAAATCTAATCTAATGAATGAAGATGATCGTGTAAAAATAGTAAAGTTACTTGCAAAAAAATTCGTTGATTGGTGTGAATTAGGTGAACCTTCCAGGCCTAATTTCTCAGATGGGGTACGTGTACAACATCTAATTGAGATGGTAAAAAACTCGAATCAATAATCTAAACATTATTTATACTCGTATATTATAGTCTAGTAATGTTCACTGGAATAATTACCAGTACTGGAAAAATTAAAAAAATAGAGCAAAATACAAAAAATCGTAGTGCAATAAAAGTATCAGTTGATCTAGGTAAGGATTCAAAAGGACTAAAAATTGGTCAAAGTGTTGCATTAAATGGTGTCTGTCTTAGTGCAACTAAAATTTCAAAAAATATTTGTACATTTGAAATGATTGATGAAACAATGAAAAAAACAGATCTAGGAAATTTAAAAGTTGGTAGTCTGGTTAACGTAGAACGAAGTCTGAAAGTTGGAGAAAGATTAGAAGGTCATTTTGTCTTAGGTCATGTAGATGGTGTGGCAGAAATTAAAAAAATTGAGAAAAAACCAAAAGAGGTTAAAGTTTGGTTCAAAATTCCAAAAAGTTTGAAAAAATATGTAGTAAAGAAAGGATCAATAGCACTTGATGGAATCAGCCTAACTGTTGTTGATGTAAAAAATGATCTTGCATCTGTATGTTTGATTCCTCATACAATAGAAATTACAAATTTCAAAACAAAAAAAATTGATGATAAACTAAACATTGAGACTGACGTATTAGGAAAATACATCTTAAAATAAAATTTTAGAACAAACATTTACTACCAAAAAATTGGTAATAACAAAAATTCTAGTAAACTTTATAATAACTAAAATCAAATTTTTTGTATGACGTTTGATTCTGCAATTTCATCACTAAAACGAGGTGAGTTTGTAATGATTCATGATTCTGATGGTCGTGAAAATGAAATTGACATGGTTGTAGCAGCAGAATTTGTAACACCTGAACATATTGTTAGAATGAGAAAACATGCAGGAGGATTAATCTGTCTTGCAATTGATGATTCACTTGCAGAAAAATTACAACTAAAGTACATTCATAACATGCTTTCTTCATCAGATCAATTAGACGATGAATCCAAAAATATGATTATGGGTACTGCTCCATATGGAGATCATCCAACATTCTCTTTGACAATAAACCACAAACAAACCTACACTGGAATTACCGATAGAGATAGAGCATTAACCATCAAAGAAATGGCTACACTATACAAAAAAGACAATCCAAAACAAATTTTCAATTCAAATTTTAAAACTCCTGGACATGTTCCACTACTTTTAGCATCAAATGGACTTCTTTCATCTAGAACAGGTCATACTGAAATGTCTGTATATCTAACACAGTTAGCAAATCTTTCTCCAATCACTGCAATATGTGAAATGATGGATTCAGAAACCTATTCTGCATTATCTGTAGATAAAGCAGAAAAATATGCAAAAGAAAACGCAATACCATTCATTGATGGTAAAGAATTACTTGAATTTTCTAAGGTGAATTAATCTTGAAAATTGCCATAGTGGTTGCAGAATTTAATCAAAAAATAACGTCACGTATGTATGATGTAGCACTAGAAACTGCAAAAAAGCTAAAACTTGATGTAATTCACACAAGTCATGTACCTGGAATTTTTGATATGCCATTAATCATTGACAAGTTATTACAGCGCAATGATGTTGATGCCGTTGTAACATTAGGAGCAGTAATCAAAGGTCAAACAAAACATGATGAAGTAATTGCACATTCTACTGCAAGAAATATTGCTAAATTATCAATTAAACATCAAAAACCAGTATCTCTTGGAATTTCAGGCCCAGGAATGCAGGTAAGACAAGCATATGCAAGAATTAGACCAGTTTCTGAAAATGCAGTTAATGCAGTATTCAAAGTATACAATGAGGTTCAAGAAATAGAAAAATGATTCAATTAACAATTATGAAAATTACAGGATATGGTCCATGGACACTAACTTTAGGATTCGACCGCGAGCATGAATTACAAATGTTACAATCAAAATTATACAATAAACTTCAAGAATTATTCTCAAAGAAAAATTGTATAGTATTTTTGAATCGTTCTGATGAGTATTTCTCAGTAACAAATGGTCTCTCCTTAGATGATCATATAGAAATTCAAAAAGAATTAGAATCATCTTTTGATATCAAACTTTCAATGTCAATTGGTTATGGTGAAAATCCATACGATGCAAATTTAGACGCATATGAAGCAAAAAAGACTCAAAAATTTTTAAATGAAAAATATTCTATATTTGGAACACTAAATGGTCATTCAGAGCATTCAGTTACTATAATGCACTTGGATGTTGATGATATAACATCCATACGAAAAAAGAGCATGTCGCCATATGATACATCCTCATTAATGTTCAAGATTTATTCAAGAATGTCGGAATATTTTCTATCAAAAAATTCACTTACATTTTTCATGGGTGGTGATAATTTTATGGTTGTAACAAATTCTGAATTAAAAAGTTTTGCAAAAGATTTCATCCAAATTAGCAAAGATGAATTTCAAATTGAACTAAACTGTGGAATAGGTACTGCATCAACTTCTAGAGATGCAGTAAAACTTGCAACAGAATCGCTTGATACAATAAGAGAAATTAGAGATGCAGGAAAAGAAAAACCTGAAATCTATGAATTAAATTGATTCTAAAAAATATTAGTATACTCTATGGAAATCAATTAAAATACATAGAATCAATTGATGTAAAAATCAAAAATGGAAAATTTGAAAAAATCTCTAACAAAATTTCAACAAAAGAAAAGTCAATTGACTGCACTAACTTGTTACTAATTCCTGGATTTGTTAACTCACATACACATATAGCTGATTCAATTGGTAAAGATCTATCTATTGATGCTGATGTTGATTCAAAAATTCATCCAATGTTTGGATTAAAACAAAAGTTACTCAAAGAAACTCCGAAAAAATCTCTAGTAAAATACATTCGTAATTCTGCAAAATCTATGATAAAAAAAGGAATTACAACTTTTATTGATTTTAGAGAAGGTGGTTTAGATGGTGTATTATTACTAAAATTTGCCTTAGATAATGTACCTATTCGCTGTGTAATTCTGGGAAGAATTGATTATTACAATTCAAAAAATGAAATCAAACAAAATCTTCCTTTCCCTAAAGAAAATAACGAAAAATTAGCACAATTATTGAAGAATTGTGACGGAATTGGCATCAGTGGAACTAATGAAAATGCTAGTTCAAACCTAAAATCATATGCAAAAACCAAAAAGATTCGTGCTATTCATGCAGCTGAAACAAAAGATAGTGTAAATACCTCAAAGAAGGTTACTGGAAAATCTGAAGTTCAAAGAGCAATGTTACTCAATCCATCATTTCTAATTCACATGACTTTTGCTACAAACAACGACTTGAAACTTGCAGCAAAAAACACACGCGGAATTGTAGTATGTCCACGTGCAAATTCTGCATTATCTGAAGGAATTCCTAACATTTCATTAATGCAAAAGTATGGTTGTAATCTTACAATTGGAACAGATAATGTAATGATTAATTCTCCAGATATTTTTAGAGAGATGGATTATCTTTGGAAGGTAACTATGGGAATGTCACAAAATAGATTTGATCCAAAAGAGATATTGAAAATGGCTACTGTAAATGCAGGTAAAATGCTTAATCAAAAAATTGGTTGTATTCAAGAAAATCATCTTGCAGATTGTATTTTCATAGATAAACACTCACTTGATCTAGAACCAATTAACAATGTTTATGCATCAATAGTTCATCGTGCTTCTGAAAAATCTATCAAGTCTGTAATGATTGGAGGTGAAATTGTTCATGGTAAACTCTAAACCAAAAGTGACTCTTAGTGCTGCCATCACTCTAGATGGAAAAATTGGCCAAAAAAATAACCACATTGTATTATCATCAAAATCTGATAAAATACGAGTTCACAAACTACGAGCAAAATCTGATGCCATACTAGTTGGTAAAAACACTGTACAACAAGATGACCCACTATTAACTGTCCGATATACAAAAGGAAAAAATCCAATTCGAATAATTCTTGATTCTCATGGAAAAATCCAAAATAATTCAAGAATAATTAAATCATGTAAGCGTATTTCAACAATAATTGTTGTATCTGAAGTTATATCAAAATCAAATCTAAATCGATTACAGAAATTACCTATTGATGTAATTATTTGTGGTAAAAATCAAGTGAACATAACTAAACTGCTATCCATCTTATCAAAAAAGGGAATTAAGACTGTACTTTTAGAAGGTGGAGGAACATTAAATCGCTCATTTTTGAACAAAAATCTAATTGATGAAATGATTATTGCATTAACTCCCTATATTTTAGGCTCAAAAAATACAATTGATTTGTTTGAAGGAGTTTCCTTTCCAGAATTAAAAACGAAATTACCTCTAAAACTAAAAAATGTTCAAAAAACTGGTAATGAAATTATTTTAAATTATAAATTTTAAACTCGAATGTCGCCTCTAATCTGATCAATTTTCTTGGTAAAGTTCTTTCTAATCTTTTCATTTTTCTTTATATTAAGAACTTGACCACATGATGGACATTTGAAAAACAATTCTAATGCATCTTCAAATGTTGCTCTTGAACAATCTTCATTTCCACAATGATAAAAATCTGAAGAGTTTTCATAGTCTAGTCTTTTTTGTAGTCTGTCAAGAATTTTCTTTTTTTGGTTTTCAATGAAATTTTCAACTTCGTCTCTTCTAGAACGCCATCTATACACAAACCAACCTTTTCTTTCATCTTTTACACGGACACCTGTAATCAAGCCTTTTCCAAATAGGTCATACAAAACACGTCGAACCATGTTAATACGAAGACCTGTTGAGGATGCAATTTCTTCATCAGTTGCATCTTCTGTTTTTAACAACGAACGAGCAACCTTGAGATATTCATCTCCTCCAATCATTGCACTAATTTTTACAAAAGGATCTTCATACTTGTCGACCATATTACCTCACATTTTCACCGCTATTAATCCATTTTTACTTTGTAACCACTTTTTTGCCCTTCTTTGTAGGGATGATTTTCCTTGCATGATTGTCAAATCTCATATCAAATTGTTTTCCTTTGTAAAGTCGGTCAAGTACAATTGCCAATGCGCTAATTTCAGAGTGAGGCTGGTTTGCTACTGAGACGTTAAAATCTGATTTTTCATAAATGGTTCTAGGTACCTTTTCTGCACCAACTACAATCAGAATGTTCTGATTTTTTCTAATGTCTGATGCAACATCATCAATTTTCTCACCATACATTGTCAAATGCACAATTTTGTAATCATCAATCTTTGATTTTAGAACTTTTTTCCAATCCTCAAAAAACTCAACTTCAAAGTCTCCGCCCCATGTTTTGTTCATTCGTTTGATGGTATTTTCAATCTCAGGATCCACCTCATTCATGTATATTTTTGAGGCTCCAAATGCCCTTGCAACTAGAGCAACATGTGTTGTTACTCTATCATCTCGAACTACTCTCTGACCAATTCTTAAAACTTCAACTTTCAATTACTCTCTCCATAAAATCTATGTTCTAATAATTTTTTTAATTCTGTAAGATTTTTTCCTGTAAGTGCTGAAATATCTAAACAATTCTCTACCTCATCAATTTTCAAATTATTCATTATGTGTAGTAATTTTTTATCATCTATAGATTCAGACTTGTTAAATAGAAAAATCATATTTTTTCGTTCTACTCCTAATTCTACCAAAGTTCTATAACAACTTGAAAATTTCTTTTTCATTTGTTGATCATTGTCTAGTGAATCAATTACTACAAGAACAATATCTGTAAAGATTAATTCTTCTAGTGTAGATTTGAATGCCTCTATCAAGTATGCTGGAAGTTTACTGATAAAACCAACAGTATCTGTGATTAATGAAATTTCTCTTCCAAGTTTTAGTCTACGTGTTGTAGTTGTAAGTGTTGTAAATAGTTCTGCACTTTTTTCTTTTTGTTCACCGGTTAAACTATTGAATAAAGTAGTTTTTCCTGCAGATGTATATCCTGCAAGTGAAATTGTTTTAAATCCTAGTCTGTCTCTTCCTTGTCTGTGTAGTGCACGTTGTTTTCCTGCTTTTTTTAATTTTGATTTGATATTGTTAACTCTATTTTGAATATCATTATAGTAAACATCAACTTCAAATTTACCAATTCCCATGAATCCTGGTTGTTCTCCCATTTTTGATAGTCTAACTCGTTCTTTTGCACGTGATCTTTCGTATCTTAATTGAGCCAGTTTCACTTGCAGTTTTGATTCTGAACTACTAGCTCTACTTTCAAAAATTTCTAAAATCAAAGATTCTCTATCTAAAATTTCCAGTTTTAATTTTGAGGCAAGACTGTAATTTTGATTAGGTTTCAACACCTCATCAAATACAATGACATCCGGCTTGTGTTTTTCAATTGCATCTTCCAGATTAGGCATTTTCCCCTCACTAATCCCGTATTTTGTAAAGTGCAGTTCATTTTCTCTTATTGTGAAAAGTACGTTGTATTGAGCTGCCTCACACAGTGATTTTGCTTCAGAAATCACATCTTGATTGTCATATGTGATTAAGATGCATGATTTCAAAATTTTTCCTAGTTCTTTTTTGCTATTTTCTCAATATTCATGTTTAGAACAATTTCACCAATATCTGATGCATATTCAGCAATTCTTCTAATATTTTCAGCAATTCTTCTAACCCTGAAAACCTCTTCAGAGTTTTTTGCTTGTTCTAGAGCCTTTAGAACGCCATCTTCATATTTTTTTATATTGTGAGATTCACTGATGGCCTTTTCTGCTTCTTGATAGTCATTTTTGAATAACGCCAAACATGTGTTATCTATTGCTTCTAAAGCAAATTCATTCATTTTCTCAATACTCGTCATAATCTTGCCTTTGATTGGCTTTTTGATATCTATGGCATCTTGTGCCAAAGTAACTGCGTGGTCTCCAATCCTTTCAATATTTTTTACAATTACACGATATCCCAAACAGTCTCTGGCATTTTTGAAACCCATTTCTTCTAACATGTGGTCATTTTGAATTGCTATTGTTAATTGTCTGATTATGTAAAAGCCAAATCTATCTACATCGTCATCAGAGTTTATGACCTCTTGTGCTAGTTCATCATTTCCTTCTTTGAGGGATAATAGAGCATCAGTTTGCATGGATTTTGCCATAGATAGCATTCTTTTGAATGCGCCATCAACTGATAGTTCGACTAGATTAATCAATACTTGAATGGTTATTCCATCTGTTGAATCTGCTGTAATTTCTGAGCCCATCAAAACCTTCTTGACGGCATTTCGTATTGCAATTCTATGAGTTGGTGAAATCCTAGTTCCTGTTTTTGGTTTGACATTAATGGTTTTAGAATTCAAAAAGTACAAAGCTATGAGTTTTCTTACGATAGCAGATTTTTCATCATCAGGTGAAATTACAAGATTGGAAGTTTCATCTCCGGAAGATTTTGACAAATTCACTGGTTTGACTTCTAAAACTGTACTCCCATTTCTTCCAACTGTTACTTGGTCTCCTTGTTTCAAACCTTGGTCTTTTATCCAGTCTTTTGGTAATGAAACGATGTATGATGATTTTCCGGTAAACTGGATTTTTCTAATTTGGTCTTTATCTCCCATAACCGGCTATACTATATAGAATTATTAAATATATGGTTTTTTTTACGAAATAAGGCTTTTTTTGCGATCTATTGTTTTTTCTCAGAAAAAACTGCCATTTTGATTGATTTTCTAGTCATGATTTGTCAGTTTTACTGACATTTTTCACTCAGACTAATATTTCCGAAATACTTCTCTTGAATCATGGACAAGTTTGAAAAAATATCCCATACTATAGATGCTCTTTATGGTGCTGGAGTTTCTAAACAAATTCCAAAAGATATTGATTTTAAATTCTCAAAAAAGACTGGCAGAATTAGAGCAGTCTATCACAATGATCTCTTACTGTTTACTCCAAGGACGGATGGTGGAATTGCTATGTCGATTTATTGCGCTGAACTCTTTTCAAAAAACAAGAAATTTGCAAATGATTATTGTATAGAAGTTGATGCTGAATCAAAGCCATTTGTTGAACAGGGAAAATCCGTATTTTGCCAACATGTCAAAAAATGTGGCTCTAAGATAGAAATCGGCTCAGATGTGCCTATTTTCTTCAAAAAACAGATAATCGCTGTAGGAAAATCGATTCTTTCTTCAAATATGATTAAATCTCAGTCTAGAGGTATGGCAGTGAGAATTCGAGATAGTTTAAAATCTCAGAATGATGGAGGTCAATCATAATGATGGGTGGACGTGGCGGAAATCGTCAAATGAGACGAATGATGGACAAGATGGGAATGGACATGGAAGAAGTCAACAATGTCCAGGAAGTCATAATTAAGACTGATAAAAAAGAGATCATAATTAACAAGCCCGCAGTAACAGAAATGAAAACCAAGGAAAGCTCAATTTTTCAGGTCGTGGCAGAATCTTACGAAGAAAAGGAGTTAGAGGTCCAAATATTCAGTGATGAGGATATCTCCCTTGTTTGCCAACAGGCAAATGTTGATGAAGAAACAGCAAAAAACGCACTAAATGATGCTGAAGGCGATCTGGCAAGAGCGATCTTAATGCTGACCACAAATTGAAGATTTTAATAATGGAATACGAGGTTTAAATCAAAATGAGTCAAAAAGTTGATGGAATTATAGGTTCATTGTCTGAGCTAGAATCTGATATTGATTCAGTAAATCTTAGTTTGGCTGAAATGAAAAAATCACTAAATTCCATTGCTCAAAGAGAGATTGATTCACTCTTAGAACAGACCAAAAAAATGGCTAATTCTGAAGCAGAATCTATGATTTCTGAAGCAAAATCAAAGGCTGAATCTGAATCCCAAAAGATTACCCAAGATGGAGAGGCTAAAGTTGCCGAAATTCAGCAAAAAATTGACTCTAATTTTGATTCTGCAGTTGATAATGCAGTATCCACAATTCTAAAATCCTAAATTTTCTAGTTCTCTTATCTTCTAGAATTCATGATTCAAAGCAATTTTTGACCCAAAATGTAGTAAATTTATGCCCAAAAGTACTAAATTTATCCTGAACATACTCAAAATATCACTCGTATAGAAAATGCTAAAATTGGAATCGCCACCGAGTATGGAAAACCCTACTTCAAACTATCCAAAATTTTCAAGGAACTAGAGATTCCATTTGACTCAATACTTCCACGTGAAATTGATGACTTTGATGGTGACTTGATAGTGACTACTGAAAAGGAGGCTCCAAACCAGCCCTCAATTCCAATGCTATTTGATGAAATTCTAAGTAAGGATCCTATTGTTGTCAAAGGCATAATCACAAAAATGCTCAATTCTCAAACTAACTCATCAAAGCTAGTTTTAGGAATAGATCCTGGAGAAAGAATTGGTGTATCTGTAACATATCTTGAAAATCACATTGCACGAGCATTCTTTGTTTCAATAGATAAGTTAATTCCGTATCTGATCACCATTATGGCCGAATTACCTGCTGCTAGAAAAATTATTAAAATTGGCAATGGCGATATGAAAACTGCCACAAAAATTCTTCAAATGATGAATCTGAAATTTTGCTCAAAGTTTGAAATTGAGTTTGTTGATGAATCTAGTACTTCATTAAAAATTAAAAATTATAATCAACGTGGAAAAAGGGATATGCTTTCAGCACAATTCATTTCTCAACGAAGTGGAATTGCAAAATCTGTTCTTCCACTTTCAATAATTGGCTAGTTCTAATTTTGTGGACTTAGCACTATTCTCAAAAAAACCCAAAGATATTTATAGATATTTTCTATTTTTTTTGAAATTGATCAGATTTTAAATATAAATCAATAAAAAATTTACAAGAAAAATCACTTTTTTTGAAAAAAATCACTAGATCTGTTTTATATAGTTATAAATTCTACAATATATGCAAGCAAAATGACATGTAAAGGAATCTGTTCTAGATACAAAGCACAAAAACCAGTAGGAACTGGCCGTTATGCATCTGGTCAAAGACGATGTCAGATCTGTGAAATCTTCATTAATTGGGAAGGACTTTGGTGCCCATGTTGTGGTTACCGATTAAGAACTAAACCACGTAACTTGAAGTACAAAGCAAAACTCAGAGCACGAGTTGAAGCTGACGCAGCATCTCTAAAAGCCCAAACCGTTGAAGCACCACAAGTGGCAACAGTTGCAGCATCATCATCTGATTTTGTTAAAACAACATTAGAAACTGCTGTTGCTGAAGGATGGACAAAGACAAAGACCGTTGAAGAACTCAGAAAATCTGAAGAACGCATGACCATCAAAAAAGCAAGAGATCTAGTCAAAGAAGCATTCGACGCAAAGTCTGAACCGATAGCAATAAAGGCATAATTGAAAAAGTCTTTTTGTGGAAACCGGTTATAATACAAAGACAATTGCATACGAGAATCGTACTTTCCTAGTTAATATGCTAAATTTTGAAAATGGTACAATTGTCTCAATCACTGAGAATTCTCAAAAGATTGGTCCCATGTTAATATCGATAAACTCTGGACCTGTCCCTTCAACTTCTATTATCATTCCCACAAAATCTGAGGAATTATTTTTGAAACTATTATCACAGAAAATCTCATTATTCATGAAAGGAATTTGTCTTGTCACAGCAAATTTTGAAAAACCATTGGATAGTGAAACTACAAAACAATTAATGCATGAAATTATGGGAGAAATTCAACAATGACAGGCGATCTCCGTGAATATATTTCCAAATTAAAAAAATCTAAAGAAATCAAAATCATTAAAAAAAAGGTTTCAACAAAATTTGAAATTGCAGGCATTACTGCAAAAGCTGATGGAACATCTGCTTTACTTTTTCAAAATATTAAACAAAATAATTTCAATTTAGTTAGCAATTTGGTAGGCACACGAAATAGATTTGCTTTGGCAGTAAATTCAAAAGAAAATAAAATTCATGAATCAATTTTTTCTTCAATCAAAAATGCAAAAAAACCCAAAATCACAAATAATGGAAAATTTTTTGAAAATACTTCTAAAGATTTATCTGAACTACCTATTGTTACACATTTTGAAAAAGAATCTGGCCCTTTCATCACATCTGCCATCGTTTATTCTCAAAACCATGAATTCAAAACACAGAATTCTGCATTTCATAGATTGATGCCTGTTGATAAAACACATTTTTCAATTCGAATGGTTGAGGGACGTCATTCACACCGAAACTTTATGAATGCAAAAGAACATGGTGAAGATCTCAAAGTTGCAATTACAGTAGGTGTTCATCCTGCAATATCCATAGCCGGTGCATATCAAGCTGATTGGGGTAAAGATGAATTACATATTGCAAATTCATTATTAGGAAATAAACTCACACTTTCAAAATGTCCATATTCTGGAATGCATATTCCTTCTGGAACTGAAATTGTCATGGAAGGTAAAATTTTACAAGACAAAACTGACAAGGAATGGATGGTTGAGATGCTTCGTACATATGATCATCCTAGAGAACAACCTCTCTTTGAATTAGAAAAAATGTACTATCGAAATAATCCAATCTTCCATGATATATTGTCTGGTTATGGTGAACATCATCTACTAATGGGAATGCCGATAGAGTCAAAACTTAATGGAATAATAAAGAAAAAATTCCCATCAACTAACCAGGTGATCTTGTCTAATGGTGGCTCGCATTGGCTTCACGCTGTAGCACAAATATCAAAAAAACCCTCTACAAATGTAAAAAAGATAATTAATGAAATTTTTGCATCTCATCGTTCTCTGAAAATGGTTACTGTGGTAGATGATGATATTAACCCTTCAGATTCTGAACAAGTTGAATATGCAATGGCAACACGATTTCAGGCTGATAAAGATATTGTACTGATAAAAAATGTTCGTGGTTCTAGTTTAGATCCTTCTAGTGATCAGAAAAAACTCAAAACTGCCAAACTTGGAATTGATGCAACACGTCCGCTTGATAAAAGAAAAGAAGGATTTGAAATTGCAAAAATTCCAAAACTTGATAAAATCTCTTTAGACGATTATTAATAACATGAAAGCTCTAGTTTATGAAAAATATGCAGAAAATAATGATTTTGAATCAATCTTACAACTAAAAGAAGTTCCTGATCCAACTCCAAAATCAAATGAAGTATTATTTCGTGTCAAAGCTGCTGCATTAAATTATGATGACATATGGGGAATGCGAGGTAAACCTCTTGCAGTTCCTCTACCCCATATCTCTGGTACTGATGCAGCTGGTGAAGTTATTGCAGTTGGTGAAGATGTAAAAACAATCAAAGTTGGAGATAGAGTGGTATCACATGCTAATTTATCATGTAGAGTTTGTAGGGCTTGCACAAGTGGTAGAGAATTTGACTGTTCAAGAAGAATAATCTGGGGATTTCAAACAGGACCTCTTTGGGGTGGTTATTGTGAAATTGCACATTTGCCAGAATACAATGTGATGAAAATTCCAGATAACGTTAGTTATGAAGAAGCAGCAGCTTCATCAATGACATTATTGACTTCTTGGCACATGTTAGTTGGTAGAGCCAAGATAAAACCAGGTCAAATTGTTCTTGTCATGGGTGGAAGCTCCGGAATTGGAATCTTTGGAATTCAAATAGCAAAACTGTATGACTGTACAGTTATTGCAACTGCAAGCCCCGAAAAACTAGAACAACTCAAAGAACTTGGTGCAGATTTTACAGTAGATCATAGAAAAGAAGACTGGCACAAAGAAGTTTTCAAAATTTCAAAAGAATTGGCAAAAAAGAAGAATGAAGCACCAGGAATTGATGTAATTTTTGAACACATTGGAGGTTCCCATTTTAATAAAGAATTAACACTTTTGAAATACGGTGCAACAATGGTCACTACTGGTGCTACTACAGGTTATGATGTACCTGCAGATTTACGTCATATCTTTTTTAAAGGAATCAACATTTTGGGGTCAACACAAGGAACTAGAGCGGAATTAGAAGAAGGATTCTATTGGATGGGTCAAGGAAAAATCAAGGTAATTATTGATTCGATATTTACATTTGAGAACGCAGTTGAAGCTCATAATAAAATGCTAAATGGAAAAGGATTGGTTGGTAAAATAATACTCAAACCTGAATAATACTATTTTTTATTGTATTTGTTCTGAAAAATCTGTTTTAAAGATTCTTCTGAATACCATAAGCCATGTTCATCATCGGTATGTTTGCCAAATTCTCTCATGACATATTCTCCATCTTCTCCTGCTGCAATAAAATCACACTCGTGCCCGTAATCTTTACACACTAGTTCAAAAGTCATAAAGCTTTTTTACATTGTGGGTTAAAAAAGTGATTCGGTATGTTACAGTGCAGAATCAACCATTAATGCAATAAACAATACTGCAAGATACGGACTTGAAAATTTGAATAATACCCATGATGCTTTTTCAGTTGGTTTTGAAACAACCCATGCACTAAGTACTACCATTAGTATTCCTGATGCTATTGCTGTATACAAGTAAACATCACTCATTACAGGTTCTCCAGTATCTGTTGTCAAAAAGAATGGAACAACACTGAATACTACCATCATTACTGTTGTTGCAGCAATTACTCTAGCTGATGTTTTTTCAGATAATACTGCAGTTAACATTGGAACCTTGACTTTTTGATAATCATCTCTAAAGTGTAATGTTAATGCCCAAATGTGCATTGGAATCCAAATGAATACCAAACCGGCCATAATTAATCCAAAGTCCCATAAACCGGTTAGTGTTACTGCTGCATAACCAATCATTGCTGGCGCACCTCCAGAAAATCCTCCTAGTATGATGTTTAGTTGACTTTTTCTTTTTAATGCGTGGCTGTAAATCAAAATATTATCTGCTAAACCAAATACCATAAAGATTCCACACCAAACTCCATTCCAAAATGATGTTGTAAATGCAATTCCGAATGCACATGCAATTGATATTGCTGCTAAAACTAATCCGAAATCTCTTGCTTTCTCAGCTGGAAAAATTCTCTTACTTGGAATTGGTCTTCCCTTTGTTCTTTCCATTACTTCATCAATATCTCTATCATGATAATTTGTCAAAGTGTTTGCTGATGCAGAACCTGCGGCAACTCCAAATAGCATTAAAGCCCAAGTTGCAATAGAAATTTCAATATTATAGATATTTGATGCGGTGATTGCTGTTCCAAATGCTGTGAAAACTAAAAGATACCAAATCTTTGGTTTTGTTAACTCATAATACGTCTTAATTTTGATCTTTGTAGTAGCTTCTTGCATGCGGTTTCTTTTCTCCGGAAAAATAAATATCACGCGATTATTCCGGCATGTAAGGCATAGATTTTGTCCTTCTTTTCATCTCAATGAAGCTCTCTGAGCCTAAAATACCCTCAATCTTACCGATCTTTTCTGAAACCACTTTGTGCATATCATTTAGAGATCTTGCATACATTGTAACCATTATATCAAATCTACCTGTAACCTCTGAAATTTCTCTTACTCCGTCAATTTTGAATAATTCATCAATTATACTATCTCGTCTCTTGGAATCCATGTTTATCCCTGTAACTGATTTTACTGAATATCCTAATTCTTTATCATTTACATCGATTGTATATCTGTGAATTAATTTTTGTTTTAATAGACGTTTGATCCTGCTATAAACTACTGATGAATTTATATTAATTTTCTCTGAAAGTTTTGGAACCGAAATTGATGCATCATTACTCAACTCTGATAAAATTTTTAAATCTAGATCATCTACTTTAGCCAATTAATTCACCGGCATTTTAAAAATTAACACCATTAATAAACATATTATTGAAAATTTTCTAAAATTATCGACTAAATTTTCTCTTTTTTGTATAACATCTCTGCTAACAAAACTGCACCTTT
>CACFJZ010000008.1 GCA_902566725.1 uncultured marine group I thaumarchaeote | reverse complement strand
ATGGTGTAGCAAGTCCATCTAGTAAGAAGCCAAACTCACCGAACATTGTAGTCCATGGATAGTGTTCTTCGTATGTTCCTCCTAGTGAGGCATTAATCAGAATGACTGTGCAGTATAACAATAGACCAAAGGTAAACCAGGTTGCAGGAGTGGCTCCATAGTTTCTGCCAATTAGATATGCAACTGGAGATAGTAACAGTGGCAAAAATACCGCCTGTAGAAGAACAAATTCCATTATCCTTTCAAGCTCCTAAAGTCTGCAATATCGATATTTTTGTACATACGATATGCTACAATGATTAATGCAAGTCCTACTGCAACTTCGGCTGCAGCAATTGCAATTGAGAATAATGCAAGTGTTTGTCCACCGCTGTGTGGCATAAATCTGGCAAATGCAACTAGATTAAGATTTGCTGCGTTTACAATAATTTCAACTGCAAACAACATACGAATTGCATTTCGTTTTACTGCCAAACCATAAATTCCAATACCTAACAAGGCAATGGATACTAATACAAACTCAATCAGTTCGTTGCTCATTTTCTACCGTATCCTCTCTACGTGCTAATACTAATGCCCCCATAACGGAACCTGCTAAAATTAATGCCATTAAGACCAATGCTGGCCAATAATATGTCAAAAAGTCACCACCGATTTCTCTAAAGTCAACTGGGTCAGAGTCTGTGCTGATTGATTTAATTCCAGAATCCATGATGATTGCACCCAATGCCAAAATTACGATTAACATTAAACCAATTCCTGCAAACTTTCTTTTCGGATCCTCGATTTTTTTGAAGATAAGTTCTCTTTTTACAAGCATGACAGTGAATAGAATAAGAACTGCGATAGAGCCGACATAAACTGCTAGTTGGAACATTGCAACAAATGGAGAATCTAACATTACATAGAATCCTGCAACACCACCAAGAGTTCCCATTAAGGCAATTGAACCGTAAACAAGTGAACGCATTTCAAGTGCTGCAATTGCCGAACCAATTGTTAGTACAGAGATAGCTAAGAACAGTGCATCAGCCATGTCTAGCGCCCCGTTTGTCAATGATGAGCTCAGAATCCTGCTGAACCTGTGGTTTTACCTGTAGTTGAGCAGGGGTGTAGATTAAGCCCTCTTTAGTAAATGATGATAATTCATAGTCATTTGACATGTACAATGCATAAAATGGACATGCATCAACACATAATCCACAAAAGACACATTTTCCATAGTCAATTTGTGGCATGATTGCTTTTTTATTTTGGCCCCAACTGTCTGGAACCTTTACCATTGCAATTGCTTCGGCAACACCTTCACATGCTATAGAACATAGTTGGCATCCGGTACAGTGATCATGGAACAACATGTGTCTTCCTTTTAGACCTGCAATGCCTACACCTGTAGTTGGATCAAATTGATATCCATCTCCAACAAATTTCAATTTTTGTTCAGGATATCTCAAAGTAAAACGTTTTACTGCAAGGTGTTTAACACCAGAGTTTAATGCTTTGATAATTCCAGTTGCGGTTCCCATTACATTATTCCTCCAGGTCCAAGTACTCCAGCGTACACCAATCCGAGTGCAATAAAGATGTTAACGAAGGCTAAACCGATTAGTTTGTACCAACCGATGTGGAGTAACATGTCAATTCTAATTCTTGGGAAAACACCTCTTGGTAGTAAGATAAAGAAGATTACTGCAACTGTTTTGAGAACAAACCAAATTACACCGTTAATCAAAAGCTGCCCGCTTGTATACTGCAGCTCACCCTGTTCCTGAAGGACCCATTCATTAGGATCTTTATCAAATAGAGGTAATCCAGGTGCGTGAACTGTTAAGACAGGATCACCTTTGAAGTTTGGGATTGGAGTTCCTTCCATGATCAGTTCAGTGTCAAGTGGAGGCCAGAACATTGGTCCAGTCCAGCCGCCTAAGAAAATTATTACAAATAATGCTGCAAATGCATACAGTTTGAGGTATGAACCTAATTGAACTAGTCCGTACATCATTCCAGAAAATTCTGTTAGCCATCCTGCTACAATTTCACTTTCTGCTTCAGGAAGATCAAATGGAATTCTTTCAAGTTCTGCCAACATTGCAGTGAAAAATACAATTGCTCCAATTGGCATGAAGATAATCCATGGGAAGTTACTTTGTGATTCAACAATCTCACTAAGGTTTAACGTTCCAGTGAGAATTACAACTCCAAGAAGTGATAAGATAAGTGGAATTTCAAAGGATACCATTTGGTGAAGTGCTCTGATTCCACCAATGAATGGGAACTTGCTGTTAGCAGACCATGCCGATAGAATTGTAATGATTGGGAAGAATCCGATTACTGCAAATACTGCAAGTAAACCTACATCCAAGTCTGCAACAACCCATCCGCCAGGTGCTACAGGTATTAATGCTACAAATGCTGCTGCAGTTCCAACGAATAAGACAGGTGCTGCCCAGAACAATGGTTTGTCAGCTTTTGCAGGAATGATGATTTCTTTTGAGATTAATTTTAAGCCGTCTCCTGCTAGTTGTAAGAGACCTTCAATTTTTCCACAGTAAAATGGTCCTACACGAAGTTGTAGTTTTGCAAGCATCTTTCTTTCAACAAAGATTGTTGCAGCAGCAATTAGAGCTGCAAATCCAAATCCGGGGAATGCTGCAATTCTAAACAAATCAGAGTATAGTAAAGACTTAATCAGTGGAATCTGCATTGTCGGGTTGAATAACCACGTAAATGCCAAGAAAGCAGTTAATAATTCACCGTCAATTACTGGCAAGTCCATGTAGAAAAGAACAATTTGGATTAATGGTATTCCAGCTAGAGTAACAATTGTTAGAATCCAAAATGCATTATCAAAAATCCCCTTAAGGAAATATCCTAGACGAAATTTTGGTGCAATAACGGACATTTATCTATCAGCCTCCACTGGCCAATAGTTTAGACTCCAGTAAACTGCTGGCATGTTTCCAAGTTTTTCTCCTTTAAGTAAATATGGTAATGCAATTAAGTTTCTAAATGAACCAACGCTGAGTTTTAGTCTGTATGGTTCTGGTTTTTCTTTAGATACAATGTAACAACCTGCTGCACCTCTACCACTTTCTACTCTACGATATACTTCATCCAGTCCACCTTTTGGGTTTGGTTTTAGTTTTGTTCTAATTGAACCAGACTTTGGCATTTTTTCTAATGCTTGTCGTATAATGTTACAGCTCTCCAACATGTCAAGCCATGGAACTTTAGAACGAGCATAAGAATCACCTGCTTTGAGTACGTTTGTGTGTACATCTAGTTCATCATAGACATCGTATGGTTCTTTGACTCTAACATCATAATCAACACCACTTGCACGTAAAACAGAACCTGTAGTACCCAAACGAATTGCATCTTCCCTAGATAAAACACCGGTATCTTCGGTTCTTGCTTTTAGAATTGGATTATCATAAAATATGTCACCGTATTCTTTGATACGTTTTTCAAAGTAGTTTACTTGACGTAAACAAACATCTTCAAAGTTTGCAGGAACATCATTTCTTACACCACCTGGAACAAAGTATGCGTGTGTTACTCTTGCGCCAGAAATTTTCTCCATCAAGTCAATGAAAAGTTCTCTGTCTCCTGCAGGCCACATGAACATCGTAGAGTGACCAAGAAAAATTCCATAGATGGCAAGCCAGTATTGAATATAGATACATCTGTTTAGTTCTGCTGCGATGACTCGTACGTATTTTGCACGTTCTGGAACTTCAATTCCTACCAAGTCTTCAACTCCCAAGACGTAAGGGTATAAGATATTACATGAATCGTGAATTACAGGTCTTTCCAAGTGTGGAATGTTTGTGATGTAGTTTCTTGCTTCTGCCATTTTTTCTTCACCTCGGTGAACGTAACCAGGATCAGGGTCAGCATCAACAATGTAGTCACCATCAATCTTTACAATAATTCTCATGTGGCCCGAACCAGGATGTTGTGGACCAACATTGAGAGTCATTATACGGTCGTCTACATTTTCTACTTGTAGACCCGGAGGCATTTCTTTAGTTGGTATTACTTCGGCCATTTTATCTTCCTTTATTCTTAAAGTCCTTTCTTAGCGGAGGTAAATCTGCCCAGTCTTCAGGCAGTAGTAAACGTCGATTATCAGGATGACCTTCGAAATAAACGCCAAGCATCTCAAATACTTCACGTTCGTGAAACTCAACACTGTAAAACATATCTCTTAAACTTGGTAATTTGGTGGAATCATTTCCCGGGTTTGGTGTTTCTTCACGTGGAGCTCTGGTTGCAAGAGCAAGTACTTGTTTAGAATAAGCAGGGTCAGTGTAAGAACCCAAGTGGTATGTTACACCAATTTCTTTTTCGTCAGGAAAATCAACGCCAGATACAGACTCTGCATGGTCAAATGGAGTGTTATCTTTGATAAATTTTGCAACATCAATGATTTTTTCTTTTTTAACATTAAGTCTAGTTCTATTTTCTTTAATGTATTCAACTTCTACATCATCAGAAAATTGATTTGCGATTTGATCAACATATGATTTTTCAAATGCAGGTGCAGTATCTTCAACTTTTTCAGGTGCAGTTTCTTTTTTAGGATCTTTTGGAGGAGATTTTGTTTCAGTGGTACTCATAATTTTTTACCTATCTAGCCTTCATCCTTTTGATTTTTTCTTGCAACAACATGCATCCTTGAATCAAGGTTTCAGGTCTAGGAGGACAACCAGGAACATACACATCAACTGGAAGAATTCCGTCAATTCCAGGTAGCACATTGTATGAATCAAAATACAAACCACCAGTAATTGCACATGCTCCCATTGCAATTACATATTTTGGTTCTGGCATTTGATCATAGACTAATCTTAGTCTTGGTGCCATTTTTCGCGTAATGGTTCCCTGTACAACGACAAGATCACACTGTCGTAATGATCCAAAAGCTTCGATGATACCGAATCTTTCTACGTCGTATCGTGGACTCGATGCTGCTCCGAACTCTACACTACAACATGCAGTTTCAATGTGTACAGGCCATAATGACCACATTCGACCCCAGTTGATTGCCATTCCTAATGGTTGATCAACTGCTTTGTACAAAATGTCGCCAAGTTTTCCTACAAACACATTTGCGTTTTGTGGTGTTACAAGTTCTTTTAACAACTTAGTCCCTCACCTTGATAGTTTTTACTAGTATATAGAATTACCATATGTCTTTCCTCTTTGATTGGTACAGTGCATATGCCATAGCGGCAAACATAATTCCTAAGAATGCGATAATTGGTAAAGTGGCAGTTCGTGGCAAGTCCAAAAGGGTACTTCCCCATGCATACAAGAAAATTGCCATTACATCAAAAATGACAAACATCAAGACATATGCATAATACTGCATCATGAAATGGGTACGACCAGCGCCGGATGGAACTTGACCACATTCCATTGGGAGGGTCTTAACGGGATTTGGTTGTTTTTTGTTCTCCGGGGAGATCATTCGAGATATGATTAAGGCAGGTACCATCGCGGCACATGCAAAGCCGAACATTAGCAAAACGTTGCTGTATGAACCTACACTCTCGCCAACCAAGTTAAACCGACTCCCTTCGGTCAAAATATAAAGCTATAGAGATTTTTTTCGATCAAAAATTGATTTTTTCCAAAGTCCCGTAAATTGATATACAACAAGAAATGAGGATTTCTATGGCAGTCAATGTGGGAGATCAAGCACCAAAATTTGAGCTAGTAGATGGAGATCTGAAATTTAGATCTCTAGACGAATTTAAAGGCAAAAAAGTTGTTATTTCATTTTTTGTTGCAGCAAGTTCTCCTGTGTGTGAAGTAGAACTTTGTACATTCAGAGATTCATTAAACGATATTTCAGAATTGGGTGCACAAGTTATTGCAATCAGTAACGATGGACCATTTGCAAACAAGGCATTTGCAGAGAAAAATAACTATAATTTCCCAGTTCTAGGAGACTATACAAGTAAAACAATCAAGGACTATGATGTTTTATTGCCAGATCTATTACACGTAAAAGATTACAATGCTGCAAAACGTTCAGTTTTCATCTTAGATGAAGAACACAAAGTAATTTGGAAATGGGTTTCTGAAGATCCATTAAAAGAACCAGATTACAGTGAAATTATGAATGTGTTAAAATCAAACTAGTTATTCTATATCTGCAATAACATCATTTTTGTTAACAGAGTTACCTTCTTTGATTTTGATACCTTTGACTATTCCATCTTTTTGTGCTTTAACTGCAACTTGCATCTTCATTGACTCTAAGGTACAAACAGTGTCACCCTTCTTTACTTCTGCACCATCTTCAACATCAATTGATACAACTTTTCCTGGGATTTGGCTGCGCAAAGTAGATTGACCGCCACCAGATTCAGCACCGCCAGAGTTTTTGAAAACAACATCATCAAGATGTGAATTCATGTTTACAGAGATTGACGAGCCATCAAGAACAAAATTCATCTCTGAAGTTTGACTGTCAACATATCGAACTGAATGGAATTCATTATTCAAAACAAATTCCATGACATTTGGATCTGTGTGAAGGATTTTTACTACATATTCATTTTCTTTAATCTTGATTTTGTATTCATCTTGAGATAATTTCTCTAAGATTTCACCGTCTATGACTTCATCACTATCTTGAACTTTGTATTTCATTTTTACACACTACCTCTCTCCACCCATGTAGAGAGTCCATCTGTGTCACCAGAGTTCTGGGATTTGACTTTGCTTTTATAGAATTCAGAGTGCATAATTGCTGAAGCAATAGCAGGAATTTGTTTTTCCTTTCTGGCTTCAGTTAGATCTTTTTCAAGTTTGTCAATCATGTCATATCTCTTTAAGAAATCAGTTGATAGTTGACCATTCTTGTATTCTTCTGAATTTAGAATAGTTTTGTATAATGGAATTGAAGTCTCTACTCCTTGAATGTCAAAGTCATTTAATGCATTTAGCATTTTGATTCTTGATTCATCAAATGTTTGTCCCCAGGTACAGAGTTTTGCCATTAATGAATCATAAAATGGAGAAACAGTACAACCAGGATACAAGTATGTATCACATCTTACATTTGGTCCAGAAGGAATTGTAACATATGGAACAGGACCGGTGGATGGTGCAAAGTCTAAGAAAGTATCTTCAGCGTTAATTCTACATTCAATAGCATATCCATTCATCTTTAGGTCAGATTGTTTGAATGGTAATGGTTCACCATTTGCAATATCTAGTTGGAGCTTAACAAAGTCCAGTCCTGATACCATTTCAGAGATTGGATGTTCTACTTGCAATCTTGCGTTAATTTCAATAAAGTAAAATTCTCCACTGTCGGCTCTCAAGAATTCAGCAGTTCCCAAATTAGTGTAATCAACTGCTTGAGCTGCTTTTACAACTAATGCACCAATTTCTTCTCTTTTAGCTTCATCAACTACAGGAGATGGAGTCTGTTCGATTAATTTCTGGTTTCTTCTTTGAATAGAACATTCTCTTTCAAAGAGATGGACAGTGTTTCCGTGTTTGTCTCTGCACATCTGGTATTCAATGTGTCTTGTTTTTTCAAGGAATTTTTCAACAATAATTGCAGATTTCCCTACTGCAGCAATTGATTCAGATGTAACAGTTGCAAAGCCTTCTTGTAATTCTTTATCATTAGTAACTAATCGAATTCCACGGCCTCCTCCACCATAAACGGATTTCAAAAGTACAGGATAACCAATGTCATTTGCAATTTTTTCTGCTTCGTCTGCATTTTCTACTATTCCTGGACTTCCAGGTACGGTTGGAACTTCAGCTTTTAGCATTGCAGCTTTACAACGCATCTTATCACCACAGAGATTCATCGAGTCTGCAGATGGTCCTATAAAGTTGATTTTGTTCTTTTCACATAATCGTGCAAAGTCATCATTTTCTGAAAGGAATCCATAACCAGGATGTACAGCATCAGAACCAGAAGATAGCATGACATCAAGGATTTTTTCTTGGTTTAGATAGCTCTTTGCAGGAGCAGCCTCACCAATGTAGTACGACTCATCGGCAGTCTTTACGTGAAGTGAGTTTGTATCCTCATCAGAATATACTGCCACGGTTTTGATTCCTAGTGCTTTACAGGTCTTCATTACACGAAGGGCGATTTCTCCTCTGTTTGCAATTAGTACTTTCTCAATCATGATTAATCACAGGTTGATATTTCCATGTTTTCTAGGAAGTTGTTTATCACGTTTGTTGCTAAGCATTTCAAGTGCTTTAATTAGCATTGGGCGTGTTTCTGCGGGATCAATGACGGTATCAACTGTACCATTTGATGCAGCAACATAAGGATTAGCAAATTTTTCTGTAAATTCATCTTTTAATTTTGTCAATAATTCTTCAGGATTGTCAGAATTAGCCAAGTCTTTTCTGTTCATGATTTTGACAGCACCTTCTGAACCCAGTACAGCAATCTGTGCAGTTGGCCATGCGTAGTTGATATCGGTTCTTAGATTTTTACTTCCCATTGCGATATATGCACCACCATATGCTTTACCAATTACAATAGTAATTTTTGGAACAGTTGCTTCACAATATGCGTATAACAACTTGCTTCCGTGTCTAATGATACCGTTGTGTTCTTGGTTTGAACCTGGCATGTAACCAGGAGTATCAACTAAAGTGATAATTGGAATTCCATAACAATCACAGAAACGAATGAATCTTGCAGCTTTGTTTGATGAATCAATATCTAGTGCTCCTGCCAAGAACATTGGCTGGTTTGCAACGACACCAACTGTTTTTCCATTCATTCTTCCAAATCCAACAACTACATTTTGTGCAAATAATTCATGGATTTCAAAGAATTTGTTATCATCTAAAATTGAGTAGATGATTTCTTTCATGTCGTATGGTTTAAGTGAATCTTCTGGAACAATGTTTATCAAATTATTATCTAATCGATTTGGATCATCAGATGTTTTTAGTGTTGGAGGTGCTTCAGAATTATTTTGTGGAATGTATGATAGTAAATTCTTAATGTAATCCATGCATTCGTATTCATTTTTTGCAACAAAGTGTGCTACACCACTTTTTGTACCATGAGTCATTGCACCACCCAAGTCTTCAAATGAAATTTCTTCGCCTAAAACAGTCTTGACTACTTCAGGACCAGTTACATACATTGTTCCTGCTTTTTCAACCATAATAACAAAGTCAGTCATTGCAGGAGAATATACAGCACCACCTGCAGAAGGACCAATACTTGCAGTAATTTGTGGAACTACGCCAGATGCGAGTTCGTTATGATAAAAGATATCTGCAAAACCATCTAGACTGAGAATTCCTTCTTGAATTCTTGCACCACCAGAATCTGCAATTCCAATAATTGGACATCCATTTCGAACTGCGTGATCCATTAGTTTTGTAATTTTCTTAGCACCCATCTGACTTAGTGTGCCACCAAGAACTGTAAAGTCATAAGCAAAAACATAGACCTGTCTTCCATTAACAGTTCCATATCCACCAACTACACCATCAGTGAAAAATTTCTTTTTTTGCATGTCATATTCGTAATAATGATGAGTTACCATTGCGTCAAGTTCGACAAAACTACCCTCATCACACAAGAGGTCAATTCGTTCTCTTGCAGTTAATTTACCTTTGTCATGTTGGGCTTTGATACGGTCTTGGCCACCTCCCTGAACAGAGGTTTTTTTGTTATTGAGATATTCATTTAGTTTTTCAGAGTGCATGCCGCGATTTTTCCGAATATTATATCATATATTAATTTAAGTAGAAAAAAGAGAATTTAGTTTTTTAAGTTCAATAATGAGAATTTCTTTTTTAATGATTTTTGATATGTGTCGTATGAATTTCCCAGTCCTTCGCATTTTTTACAGATACATAATTGAGAGACAGTTGAGCGATCACAGTCGTCTTGAAATTCACATTGAGAACACCCTGCAGAACCATCACATACAATACATTTGAGATCCTCAGTTTCAACACATTTTTCATGTTTTACTCCAAGACCCTTTGACCATAAGCCAATTTCATTTACAGCGATTTTTTCATTGCATACAATACAAGTGCCCTCAAACTTCATTGTAATTTTTCTCCAGCTCATCTTAACAGATCAATCTCCTTTTCAAGTAATTCCTCGTATGTCTCTTCAAATTCTAATTCAAAAGAATCGTTTTCCTTTAGTGTTAGAATGAATGGAAAAAAGAATGTGGCGAAGGTACTGTTTGATATGTGAAGTTTTTCAGATAAAGTGTTTGCAATTGCTTTAATTTTTGCACCATCCCAACGTAATCTATTCAATAATGGCCATGAAAGATTATACTGAGTGTATCTAGCTGAAGAATCTTTTTCGTAAAGTGATAGTAAAATGGAGTCAAGATATCTTAGTAATCTCCAGTTTTGTGTTTTCATAATTTTTCCATAAAGTAAATCAGCCTCAGAGATTACTTCCAAAGATTTTGACATTTTTTCGGGAGACATATTACTTGTAACAATACTTGAATAAAATGCATTGATTTTTTCTCTAGGATCAATTCGTAGTGAAAACAAAACGACTCTAGCTTCTTCAAGTGACTGAGATTTGAAAAATGCATTTATTCCATCTTCAATGTTTAGAGATTCAAATGACTTTTCAGTATTAGGCTCAAATCCAGTAACCAATGCTTGAGCAGAGTTGATCATTGAACGAATGTCACCTTGTGAGTCGGTGATTAATTTTACTAGTCGTCCTGGATTGATTTTTGCATTTTCTTTTTCCAAGATCATGTTAAGGTATAGTTTCAAAAATCTAGGAGATAAAGGACTAATCTGTAGGGTTTTCACAACCTTTTTGATTTTTTTCATTTTATCAGAAGAATCATAGTTTCCTGCAAGAACAATTGGGACTGTCGGCTCCTTTAAGATGTTGATTAATGCTTCAACTCCACCATAGTCAGAACGTCCATGAATTCCATCTACTTCATCGATGAATATCATTGGTTCACCAAGAACGGTTTGGTTTCCAAGCACAGGAGTTAGTATCTCTTGGATATTTTTTTTATTTCTAACATCACTTGCGTTTAGACTAATCATATCATAACCAAATTGTTTTCCAGCAAGAAAAGACATCGTAGTTTTTCCAATTCCTGGAGGACCAACTAACAAGAGTGGTTTTGTGCCTTTTTTCCATTTTGCAAACCACTCAACAAATTGTTTTCTTGCTTCTTCATTTCCAACCATATCAAAAATATTTTGAGGTCGATATTTTTCTGACCACATCATTTCTATCACTTAGTAGGAAGGTTTTGCTGGAGTTCTGACCAAATATTTTGTTCTTGGAGTTTTTTGTACCAAAATAGGTTATAATGTTCTACAGTTAGGAACAAAAATTCTAAGAATTTTCTATGTGAAAAGTTGTCTGGAAGTTCTTCAAGTGCAGAACGTGCATCATTTAGATATGATTCACTGTGTTTCATGGTCTCTTCAAATCCACTTTTTACGTCATTCATTTTCAATGAGTAAAATAATGGCCATGATGGAATCTTTGCAGCCTTGTCACGTATACTATCTTCAATTTCATTTCCACAGCCAACAGATTCTGCTGCTTTTGCCATTCCAGTATAGAATATTTCGGCGAGTGGTCCACGATTAAGTGCCATGTTTCTTCCTGCAGTACCCATCACTGAACGATATTTTTTGTAGCTTTCAACTAATTCTTCTTCAGTGATTGATGTTGGTTTGTCTTTTAGCTTTGTATCAAGGTACTGACCAATTCTTGCTTGTTTGAATCCTTCTTCAAATTCTTTTAGTACATCTTCTCCACCCTTAGAGATTTTTTCTCTAGCTAGTTTGAGTATGTAAGGATTCATCAGTTTGTAATCATCAAGATATTCCAGATCCTCATCTTTGTCAACTATACGGTCCATTGGTTCACTCAAATCTATTGCAATGATATGACCATCTACAATATCTTCTCGCATGTTTGAATTTGGATCATCTTTGAAATAATCAGTTGATGCATCAAAAAGACCATTGAATACAGGAAATGTCATTTTTACAAAATTAGAGTTCAATATTCTAAGTACTCTATCATGTAATGTGTCAAAATCTTGTAGTTTGGATTTGATAGGATCAATTTCAGATGCATTAAGAATGATTTCTGTAGAACCAACTTCTTCAGCAAATGCTTGTTGTGTGGAGTTTGGATTATCATCAGAGTTTATCTGATCAAACAAATTTTTTGCAAATCTTTTGGCAAATTCTGGAAAAGTTGTTTCTGCTTCTTCTTTGTATTGATTGAATTGTTTGAATCCCTTTGATTTGAATAGTCCTTGTTTGATAATTTGTTTTCCAGGCTTGGTCCCCATCAAAGCGCCTTTACTAAAAATTGATTCGTCTTTTCCACTCACAAAAGATTGTTAACAAATTGCTATTTATGCCTTCAAAGATCTAACTACAATCTTCTAAATTCAGCTGCGCCCTTTTCTGTAATTCTTAATTGAATTGATTTTCCAAAAGGACCACTTTTTTCAACAGGTCTCATTAATCCTCTCTTCTCAAGATCTTGTAGAATTGTATCAAGGTTACCTGTAGAAAGATTTGCTCTTTTTTGAATCTCTTCAAATTTTGAAATATCTGTCATTAAAAGACCAAGAACAATTTTTTCTTTTGGCCAATTTTTTGTTGAGAACTGTTCTCGTTTTGCAGATTCTTCAAAATTATCTGATGTCGATGATTCTCGGAAAGAGTTTCCTCGTGGTGGTTCAGACCTGGCAGGAATATTTTCATTAAATCTACCACGTCTCAATATTCGCGGGATAATCCTAGCTAGGGGAATGATCAGAAATATCAATAGATAGATCCAAGAATAATTTTCTTCCATGTTATATCATTAAAATTCAAAAGTAATAATGTATGTGTTTAATTCCTATTGAGATTTCTCAAAAACTCGATATTCACCTATTATGGCATTACATTTGTGACATGTGTATTGACCCCTCTCAATCAGAATCAAGCCATCGGCAACAGGTTCATTTGGTTTTTCTTCAATTTGATATGCTGTAGGACCATCAAATTCAGAATTACAACTTTTACAAAAGTGTTTTAACATTTTTGAAGGATCTAATTTTTCTAATGATGCAAGAAAATGTTTATCAATATTTGGAACCAATTTTGATTTCGTAACTTCTTCATCAGTTAGTTCAGCATTTACCCAACCGCCTGAACCTTGTAATTCTATTGCAGTCATTGTAAATTATTTTTTTACAACATGAATAAAGACGTTTTCAAGAAACCCAAGTGTTATTCAACTTAAATTATCCATGAAATTTGAAATTGCATGAATACAAATCAGATACTTAGAGAGGCATCAAGGAGAATTTATGATGCGGTTAAAGATATGGCGGGAACTGAAAAGGCAGCAGGAGACTTTGGAAGAGGTGCAGGAGGAGATATTTCAAGAAATATTGACATTACTGCTGAAAATACAGTATTGGATTATCTTAAGGAAATTAACTTCGAATGTGTTGTTTTAGGCGAGGAATGTGGTCGTGTAGAATTATCTGATAATCCAAAAGGATTTGTAATAATGGATGCAATTGATGGTTCAGCAAATGCAGTTAGAGGAGTGCCATTTTTCTGTTCATCATTAGCATTTGCTACAGAAGATAAACTTAGTTCAATTACTGACGGAGTGATTACAAATTTGTCAACAGGTGAGATGTATTGGGCATCAAAAGGAGAAGGTGCATTTTTGGATGAAAAACAAATTACAGTTCATAAACAAACACCACTATACAAGATAGTTGGAGTGAATACTTCAGGGGCATCACCAGAAATTATGAAAAAATTGCAACCTGTATTTGAGAATCATAGTCATACAAGACATTTTGGTGCAAATGCATTAGAGATGGCAATGTTTGCACAAGGTTTGATGGATATTTTTATTGATTTAAGAGATAAGATAAGAATTCAAGACATAGCAGCAGGATACATAATTGTTAAAGAAGCAGGAGGTTTACTTTTAGATGCAGAGTTCAAGTCACTAGATGCAGATTTGAGTTATGATACAAGAGTTTCATTTGTAGCTGCCGCCAACCAAGAAATTTTAGACGATATATTTTCAAATAAAAATTAGATTTTATCCATAGGATTCGTATTTGACTTCAAAGGTTCCATCTTCATGTGGATTATCCCTGTTTACAAAACCTCTAGGAGAAACATAATCCATTACTCCATCGATGGTTCCTTGATATCCACAGATGTAAATTCGGGTATTTTCAGGTGTCACTTTTTCACCAACTAACTCATCTAATGGGGATACGCCTTTTGCATTTTCTTTGAAAAATGATTCAACTCTTCCTACTTGACCATTCCAAGATCTATTGTAGAATTCTTTTGGTCTACTGATTGCAGCCCTGTAGAGAAAATTCCATTCATTTGTTCCTCTTTCTTTACTTTCATTTTCAAAATCTGTAAGAAGACGTTTGTAGCTTAATTCATCCACATAACTTGCTCCATGTAAGATTACAAGTTGTCTTTTGTCATTTGTGTCATGGAAATGATGTGCAAATGCAATGAATGGTGCAAGACCGGTTCCACCACCAACACAGACTACTCGTCTATTGTCAGGAGTACCATCACGATTTTTGTCTTCAATGATTAGATCTTCACCAGTTGGTTCTCCAAGTAAAACTTCATCTCCAACACTCAAATAGAATAATTCAGTAGTAACTCTACCAGGTAATGGTTTTCTAACCCATCTAATAACAAATTCAAAATAATCTCTATTTTCAGCATGAGATGCAATTGAATATGCACGTTTTACAATTTTCTTTTCTGCAGCAACTGGAAGTCCAATTGTTAGGAACTGACCAGTTCTGTATTTTGGCATTCCAGTTTCAGGTACAAGACGGATCACAACTAGATCTTCTTTTAGTAATTCAGTATAGATGATCTTTGCTTTTACCTCTGCCATGTGGGAAAGTTTCCTGATTTGAATAAATGTATTTCTCGTCAAATATTGACAGTATTCTTTATATTTACAAAATTATCCAGCAAAAATTAGCGACATGGCAAAAATAACGTGTATGGATTATGGATTTGAATGCCCATATGAGGTAGAAGGAGAAGTAGAACATGTCATTGAACAATATCAGAAACATAGCACTGATGAACATGGAATAGAATATTCTCCAGAAGCATTAACTCAAGTAATTTTAAGACAGCAAGGCTAGAGTGATTAGACTCTTTTCATTGAAGCAGATAAGATTGGTAATTCTTTATCTATGATTTTCTCAACAGCAGGAACAATACCAGCTCTTAGTTTTGCATTTTCTTCATAAATTTCTGCAACTTGGTCTCTGAATAGTAATTTTATTCCAGGTAATTCCATGATAGTTTCTTCTACAGCTCGTGGTTCAGAGATATCTAAGATCAGAGTACCTTTTGTCTTGTCTTGCATGACAAGTTTTATGCGTTCAAGATCAATTAAGAAGTAATCAGCAGTAGTTGCTACTATAACAATATCAAATTTATTAAAACCAGCCAATACATCTGCAAATTCCATAGGCGTACCACCTAATAGTTGTGAGAAATTTGTAGAGCGGTCAATAGTTTTGCTAGTTACGGTGAAAGGAATCTCTTTTTGACCTAATGTTTTTGCAACCATGGCTGCAGATTCACCAGTTCCAATGAGTAAAACTTTCTTTTTGGCATCTAAACCAACCTTTTCTTCAATTAGATTTAATGCAACATCACCTAATGAAAGAACTTCTTTGTGAATTTCAGTTGAATCTCTAATGGAGTTAGCAAGTCTAATTACGCTATCAAATAATTTGTTTAGGATTTTTCCAGATGCACCAGATTTTTTTGCTTCATCTAGTGATTTTACAATTTCTTCATAAACTTCTTGTTTTCCAACAACTACAGAATCTAATCCACATGCTAAACGTAACAAGTGCAAGTAAACATCATCATCTTTGAAGACTTCGAGAGTTTGATCAAAATGATCAATGTCAATTTGTTCTATACTGGAATTTTTTTCCCAAGTTTCTTTCATTTGATTAATTATCAATCCTTTTCCTTCTTCTCGCCTTGCATCAGTAGAGTCATCATTCTCAAGATTGCTAACGGTAAAAATTTCTACTCTACTTGATGTCTGAATAATTATACATTCTTCAACACCAGGAATTTTTTTGAAGGCTTCTGCTGCAGCTGCAACATCTTTGAATGCAAATCTTGCAAGTGAGTGTAGTGGAACATTTTTGAAAGTTACACGTGCGTTTAAAACATCAAATTTTACTTCACTCATTCAAATCAATCTCGTAGTTTTTCTCTTCCACCTTTTGCAGTTCTGAAAACATTCATTCCAAGATAATAATTTTCATGTAGTGAATCAAGGTAGGATAAATCTTGTTCAACTTTCTCAATATCTTCAGTTAATGCTTCAGGATCATTTTTTAGACGGTCAAGTTTTGCTTGTAACTCATCACCAAGAACAGTTATGCCGGTTTCATAGTTGGAGGTACCACCATATCTCTCATCTAAAATATTTTGAGGATCATATGCAGGAGTTGTATCTTCATAGTTGAGTGCTTTTCTTGTAATGTCATCTTTTTCTTCTTCAGATAAGATTGGTTTAGGGAATCTATCTTCTTTGTCTAAGAAAAATTCGGGTTCTCCCATTTCTCTTCTAAATATGATTTCAGTTTTTCGTTTGTTTGTAAAGTCAGGTGCTTTTGGTGCATCAGATTTTACTTCATCTGCAATTGCTTTGAATTCTTCTTCTGCTGCTTTTGCTGCAGCTTCTTTCAATTCTTTGGCTTTTGCAATTGCTGCTTCTGCAGCAGCTTCTGCTTCTGCGGCTGCCTTTGCTGCAGATTCAGCTTCTTTAGATGCATTAATAGATTTTTGAGTATTATCTTCTTTTGGTGCGTCAGAAGTTTCTTTTGGTGCTTCCTTTACTTCTGATTCTTTTTTGTCGTCAGACATCAATTTTCAACTAAAATTGCCCGGATTTTAATATTATTGTACAAAGTAAAACCAAAATTTTTGCGATCAAATAATCATGATTTGAAAGAAAGAAATGGCGCCCTCGGCGGGATTTGAACCCGCGTCTCAGCCGTGACAGGGCCGAATTCTAGACCGGGCTATACTACAAGGGCAGTATTTACAAGAAAAAGAATTGCTGGTTTTAAAGTTTCCATTTTTAATTTCAAACTAGTAAAAGACTAAATTATACAGTAAAGGGAAAACGCAAGGGGTCTATAGCGCAGCCAGGTAGCGCACCGGCCTTTTAAGCCGGCTGTCGTGGGTTCGAATCCCACTAGACCCGCGTTATTTTGTAAGTGTTTTAACACGTTTTTCCAATAAGGTGAGAGATTTTTTTACACTGTCATTTTGAGATTTGACAGAATTTTTCAATGATGTAAGTTTTCGGGTTCTTTGTCCAATCATTCTAGTTTGTTCAGATGTGCCAGAAGATCCTTTTGATTTTCGTTGTTTTAGTGATGAGGAGATAGTAGTTTTTTGGATTAGTTCAAAGAGTTTTGCAGGTTTAATTTCTTTAATATCAAGACAGTCAATTTCATCTAGATCAAGATCGGATAGTAATTTTTTCGAATTATGTGACAATTGAACAAGATTTCCAACAATGTTATGTGCACTACGGAATGGAATTTTTTCAAGAACTAGATTTTCTGCCAAATCCAATGCTACAAGAAAACCTTCTTCGGTTGCTTTTTGCATTTTTTCTTGATTTACTGTTAAATCAGATAACATTGATTTTATTATGATTAGTGCGGTGATTGATGTTTTTGATGTTGACCATATTGATGATTTGATTTGTTGTAAATCTCTACTATATCCAGAAGATAATCCCTTAGTTGTGGTTAGAATAGATGTCAAGTATCCTATTACTTGAGATGTTTTTCCACGAGTTAATTCTAAGATGTCAGGGTTTTTCTTTTGAGGCATAACACTTGATGGAGATGTAAAATCATCAGACAATTCAATAAATGAAAATTCAGCTGATGACCAAATAATAAAATCTTCAGCTAAACGACTAAGGTTTGTCATCATTATAGCAGCACTTGCAACATATTCGGCAACAAAATCACGAGTACTTGTTGCATCAATTGAGTTTTCTATTAAAGATGCAAATCCAAGCATTTTTGCAGTACTGTCTCGGTCTATTGGTAAACTTGTTCCACCTACGGGACCTGCACCTAATGGACTTTGATTTACACGGGAGTATAATGACATGAATCTATCTAAATCACGCAATAATGAATCAGCATATGATAACAGATAGTGAGAAAATACGCCTACTTGTGCTTGTTGTAGATGAGTATACAATGGCATAATGGTTTTAGTATTTTCTTTTGCAGTTTTTAACAAGGTGGAAATTGTTTCAATTAAACATTGTAACAAGATGTTAATGTCATCACGAATTTTTAGTCTAATGTCAAGTGCAACTTGATCATTTCGTGAACGTGCAGTATGCATTTTTCCACCATTTTCAATGCCAGTTTTCTTTATGACAAGAGATTCTATTAGTTCGTGTATATCTTCAGGTTCAAAATCAGGTTGTGAAATATTTCCACCTTTGAGTTCTTCCAAGGCAGTAAGAATTTTTTTTGTCTCAGTTTTTGTTAAGAGTTTATTCTCATATAACATGATTACGTGTGCTTCGCTTCCAATGATATCATAAAATGCAATATCAGAATCATCTTTGATTGAGGATACATAACTTAGCGTAATGTCATCAAGATCTTTTCCTAGTCTAGAACGATACATCAACATGGATTCAAAATCGCTATATATAGCAACTACGGATTCAATTCAATGACACAAGATGTTAAACAGCTACGAGTAAAGATTTTCGATGAATTATCGCAAATCGTAGACCCGGAAATTAATACTACAATTACAGAACTTGAATTAATTGACGAAGTGGATATCGATGATTCAAATGTCAAAGTTGATTTGCATCTGACAAGCCCATTTTGTCCAGCAGTTTTTGGATTCAAAATTGCACAAGATATTCATGATAATTTGTTAAGTATAGAAGGAATTGATGACGTAAAGGTTAATGTCTCAAATCATTTCATGGCTGAACAAATCAACACACAAGTAAATAATAGCCCAAATCCTCACAAAAAAGATTAATCTCTTATTCCTAAAAGATAACCTCTCAAAAGCTGAATTCCCATTGCAGGATCAACACCTTTTGGACAAACTTGACTACATGAACCAGCAAAGTGACATCTCCAGATTCCATGTGACTCATCGATAACTTTGAGTCGTTTGTTTTTGCCTTTATCTCTAGAATCAGCTATGTATCTGTACGCTTGTGCCAATGCTTGAGGACCAACAAATGTCTTGTCCATTGCCATGGTAGGACATGCAGAATTACATAATCCACATTTGATACAACTTGAAAACTGAATGTATTTATCAACATTTTCAGGGCTTTGTAAAAATTCTCTTATGCCACTTTCAGCATCAATTTCAGAATCTTCTCTTATGACATATGGCATGACCTTTTTATGATTACTAATCATTCTGTCCATGTTAACAGCCAAATCTCGAACAACAGGATAGTTGTCCATAGGCTCTACAGTTATGGAATCAGAGTTTAGTTCCGAGATTTTGGTAAAACATGCTAAGGCAGGTTTTCCATTAATTTTCATTCCGCATGAACCACATGAGGCTTGTCTACACGAATAACGAACTCCTACTGAATGATCAAGATGGGATTTAACATCAAGTAAAGCATCTAAAACTGTTGTCCATTTTTCAATTGGAACAACAAAGTCATCGAATTTTTGCTCAGAGTTTACGTTTGGGTTACTGCGTTTAATTTTTAGTTTAACGGATTTTGTAGAAGATACAACTGTTTGTGAGAGTTCTTCTGAGAGTTTAGGATGAATTGTTGCCATTATACCATTCCCATACTTGTCATAATAATAGTTCTCGAACCATATGCAATAAGTGCAGCCATTCCTATAAGACAACCAATTGTTACAGCTTTTTCATATGTTGGACCTTGATTCATTTCTAAGAGAATAACTCTCAAACCATTAAATCCGTGAACAGAAATTAAGATTAGTAGTAATTCAAGTAATACAGCATAACCTATGTTTTCATAATTTGCAATTACATTTTCGTATTGCAGTGATTCATGAAAGTCTTGAGTTAATCGCATTAAGATATGTACAACTGTTAAGAACAGAGCACCTATGGCAGTACCATAGTGAATTTTCATTATTATGCTTTCTCGTAATACCATCATGCAAACATCACCGCCATTCCGTACCACATTGCAAGAGCTGCCATACCTAAAGTTGCATAGATACATGCTTTTCCTTTCATGTTAATTGATTGAGGTTTGTATGGGTAGTCAGGTCTTTCAGTTTTTCCTATACCATAACCCATTTGTGCAATCATTAATCGTATACCATTTCCTGTGTGAAAAACACACATTCCAATTACTAATGCTAAAAACAAGTGACCTTCAGTTGTCTGGGTCATTTCAAGTGATTTGTCCCAGACTGCTTTGCCATCTAAGATATGACTTGTTTCATAAATATGACCAATGAAATATGCTAGTAGTCCAAGACCTGTCAAACGCATCAAAAGCCAGGCTAGTCTTTCAATTCCGAATTTTCCAATCTTTCCAGGATTTAGCCATCCTTTCAGTCCTTCTCTTGCACCAGTTTCTCTTTCCATTAGTATTTTCTCTCCACAGGTTTGTATTTAGTTATAGTAACTGGATGCTTCTTCATAATTGGTTCGTTTGGATCATAATATGCAAGTGTGTGGTGAAGGAAATTTGCGTCATCACGGGTTGGGAAGTCAGTTCTTGCATGACCGCCACGAGACTCTTTTCTATTCAAGGCGCCCAAAAGTACGACTTCGGCTACACGGAACATGGAATCTAATTCCATAACGTTTTGGAAATTGGTATTGTATTCTTTGGCCGAATCATCGACATGCTTCCAAGTCTTTTGTTTTAGTTCACGGACCTTTTTGAGACCTTCAGCCAAATCATTGTGATTTCTGTAAACATAGGCTTTGGCATTTAGAGTTTCGGCTACTTCTTGTTTAACTTCATATGGATTAACATCACCACGGCCACGGAATATACCATCAAAGATTCGGGTTTCCTCAGCAGTAACTAGATGAGTTGGGAATTGTGCAGAGGTATGTTCATTTTCAATATAATCAACTGCAAGTGAACCAGTAATTTTTCCCCAAACAATACATTCAGAAGTAGAGTTTGCACCAAGACGATTTGCACCATGCACACTGTTACATGCAGCTTCTCCTGCAGCCCAAACTCCTTGAAGTTCAGCTGCACCATCAACGTTTGTATGTATTCCACCCATCATGTAATGACAAACAGGTCTAATGTCAATTGGTTCGTCAGCAGGATCAATTCCTGAAAATTTAATTGAAATTTCTCGAATACCACCAAGTTTAGCTTTAATTGTTTCATCACCTAAATGTCTCAAATCTAATTTCATACAGTCTTCTCCAGTTTCATGTTTGAATCCACGACCTTCATTAATTTCAGTAATTATTGAACGAGAGACAATATCACGTGGTGCTAATTCCATTTTTCCTGCAGCATAATTTTTCATGAAACGGTCACCATCTTTATTTATCAAGTAACCCCCTTCACCTCGAGCACCTTCTGTAATTAAAATTCCAGATGGCAAAATTCCGGTAGGATGGAATTGGACAAACTCCATGTCTTTGAGTGCCATACCTGCACGATATGCCATGTCTAAACCGTCAGGAGTAGAAGATAATGCATATGTAGAATAACTAAAAATTCTTCCTGCACCACCAGTTGCAATGATTAGTGCTTTGCCTTTGATTGTATAAAATGTACCAGAAGAGGTTTCAATTGCAGTGATTCCACAAAATTGTTTTCCATCGTGAATGATGGATGTTATGTACCATTCATTTAGAAATTCAATATTATCAAATTTTTGACAAGTATCGTACAGAGTTTGCATTTCAAAGAATCCAACTTTGTCAATTGCATAAGTTGCACGTGGAAAACTATATCCACCAAAATTTCTTTGATCAATTTTTCCATTTTCTTGTCTTGACCAAGGCATTCCCCAATGTTCCAATTGGAAAATTTCATTTGGCATCATTTGACATAATCTTTCTGCAGTATCTTGATCAGCTAAAAAGTCACTTCCTTTTACGGTATCATAAATATGAGATTCTATTGTATCTCCTTTATCTTCTTGAATTACTGCAGCAGTACCTCCTTCTGCAGAAACAGAATGAGAACGCATAACCTGCGTTTTAGCAATTACACCAATCTTAATTTTTTGGTTTTTCTTTGCAGCCTCAATGGCAGCACGTAATCCTGCCAAACCAGAACCTGCAATTATTAGATCAAATTCAATAGAATCCGTCATTGATGAATAAAATCAGAAGAGGTTACTTATGTATTATAACAAAATATAATGGATCGAATCATTAATATATATCGCTAGCGATATCACTAGTGATGTTTAGGGAATGGACACAACGAGTTGGAAGCGCAGTCCCAAGAGGATTTTCTAGATACTACATTTTACAGCAATTAAAGGAACAGCCACATACAGGTAAAGAAATTATTGATTCTGCAATTGAGGCAAGTGCTGGTAATTGGAAACCATCACCGGGACTAATTTACCCACTACTTGGCAGATTACTAGATGAAGGTTTGATTGAAGAAAGTGAAAATGGAAAGTATCAGATTACAGATCATGGTAAAACAATACTAACTGATTTAGAGCACTGGAAAATGGATGCACAAAAACAGATGGACACGATGATGCGGCTGATGAATATGGGAAAATTCATGGGAATGGATATGTTAGAGAGAGTAACTATACTAGGCAATTTATTGAGTTCAAATGCAAGTCAAATGACAAATCATGAAATTGAGAAATATAAGAAATTCCTCCAAGATGAATTAGAAAAAATCAAAGAGATGGATTCTAAGAAATAGATGGGCTAATCATAAATAAAACAAGTCTAGATAAATTCTATGAAAAAACTTCGGAAATTAATTAATGATAAAACAAAACCACTTGTAGTTCCAGGAGTTTATGATGCGATTGGAGCAAAGATTGCTCAGAAGGTAGGGTTCGAGGCAATGTTTCAGACAGGATATGGTACATCTGCAACATTACTAGGAATGCCAGATTATGGATTTATTGGATTATCTGAAACAACAGACAATGCAAGACGAATAGCAAACGCAATATCAGTTCCATTGATTGTTGATGTGGATACAGGATATGGTAATGCATTAACTGTAAAAAAATTACTTCAGGATTTACAGGTTGCCGGAGTGTCAGGGATATTTCTTGAAGACCAAAAATGGCCAAAAAGATGCGGTCACATGAAAGGAAAAGAGGTGGTACAAAAAGAAGAATATGCAGAAAAGTTGGCTGCAGCAGTGGATGCAAAACAGGACAAAGATTTCATTATCGTTGCCAGAACAGATGCAAGAGCAACAGAAGGATTAGATGATGCAATTGAAAGAGGAAAATATTACAAAAAGATTGGAGCGGATTTGATTTTCATTGAAGCACCACAATCAATAGATGAAATGAAAAAGATTGGAAGAGAAATAAATGCACCATTGGTTGCAAATATGATTGAAGGTGGAGCAACGCCAATTAGTTCAACATCAAAATTACATAAAATGGGATTCCAGTTAATTCTGTACCCACTATCTATTTTATATGCAAATACATTTGCAACTCTAAAAATACTAAAAGAATTGAAGAGTAAAGGTACCACAACTAGACTGAAAAATGATTTAGTGAATTTTGATCAGTTTAATGACATTGTAGAATTATCAAAGTTTAGAAAATTAGAAGGAAAATATTCAAAATAAAAAAGAAAAACTAGTAAAGAGATTATTGAGTATTTCTCTTTACTTCAATTTCTATTGTGGAAACATTTCTTGTCTTACCGTCTTGGGACTCTAAACTTTCAGAGCCTATGGATATATTTCCAATACTATATCCGGAGTTTTCGGTCTTTCTTGAAATTATTTGTGCAACATCTACGGCTCTACCGATACTCATTCCTCGAGCTTTGATATTGACAGATGGTAAGTTGGCCAATTGGATTAATGTTGAAGTAACATATGCCATAATTGGTTTCTTACCGATGAATACTGTGTCGCGTTGTTCGGTTGACATGCGAGTAAAATATTACGAGGATAATTTAAATCAAGATAGAATGGAAAAGAGAGACGTTCTCAAATTACTCAATGATGAAGATTCAAGACTGGATATTTTACCAAAGTTAACGCAAATCAACGATCCAGAGATAATTTGGGAGATAATATCTCTATTTGATGCAGAGAAGATAGAGGTTAGAGGAGAAGTGTTCAGCACTCTATTTCTTAATGAAAACGACATTTTAGAACAATTACTAAAAGGTCTAAAACATGAGAGTAAAAATGTCAGAGGTTATACATTATTGGTTATTGCAAATAGAAATGAAAAAGATGCAACTAAGGAAATAACAGAAATGACAAATGATTCAAGCGGACTGGTCAGAACTTGTGCATATGGAGCACTAGGACATTTGAAAGTAAAAGAAAGTTCAAAAGAACTCCACCAAGGAATTTTTGATTCTAATTTAGAAGCGGTAAAAAGTGCAGCATATGCTCTTTCCAGAATTAATGAAAAAATTTCTCAAGAAGAAATAGATTCAATGCAAAGATTGGAAAGAATAGACTTTAAGAAAATTTTTAAATTTTTTAATTAAATGGTGGACCGAAAGGGATTTGAACCCTTGACCCCACGCATGCCATGCGCGTATTCTACCAGTCTGAACTACCGGCCCAGTATCGAACCTAAATGATTCGTATTTTACTTCAAAAATTACTGTCATTTAACTTAATTCCACTTGGAGAGAAATAGTTTCAGCTAATTACAGCGGAACTTATAAGGTGATTATTCAGGACTGTAATATGGTCGAAGAGCACAAAGCGACATTAACCTATACACAATTACTAAAAGAAGACCTTGGTATTTTTCGTCTAGTTCCAGAAGATGGAGTTATTCCAGATTACAAAGCCGGTCAATTTTTAACAATTGGGATGCCAGTAAAATCCGAAGGTGGAAAAGTTGTTAGACGTGCATATTCAATTGCATCACATCCTGAAAATAAAAAATTCTTTGAGTTTGTAATACGATGGGTTAGAAAACCATTTCCAGGTAGATTAACAACTGAATTATTTAATGCAGAGTCTGTATCTGGCGTTGATTTTCCTGACGAAAAAGAAATTGGTGTAACATACCACTTGGGTTCTTACACTGACCCTGCTTATTCTAAACAAGTACTTGCTCTTGCAACCAGAGCTCCACGTGAAGAAACACCAAACCCGGGAAATGATTCCACCAAATTACCAAGTTTAAGAGATATGTTTTACAGTGTTGAGTTTCACGAACGTGAAGTATTTGAGATGCTTGGCGTTTATTTCGAAGGTCATCCTGATAATCGACGTTTACTACTGCCTGAAGACTGGGCAGATTTACCTCCGCTAAGAAAGGACTTTAAGAATAAAGGAAGATAAAATGGCCGAAGTAATACCAACTAAAGAAATGCCTCCGGGTCTACAAGTAGAAAATGTAGACGACCGTATAATGACTCTCAATGTTGGTCCACAACATCCTGGTTCGGGCCACATGAGAATTATTGTAAAGATTGATGGTGACTACATTGTTGATGCTGACCCTGATCCTGGTTACGTTCACCGAGGTGAAGAAAAAATGGCAGAAGCAAGAAACTACATCACAAACATTCCACACTTGGAAAGACCTGTAATTCACGATTCATGTAATATCTTATACCCTTACGTCTTGGGAGTTGAAGACTTGGTAGGAATTGAAGTTCCAGAACGTGCAAAATACGTACGAGTCATCGCAGCAGAACTAAACAGATGTATCTATATTCAATACTGGCTTGCCATCTATGGAATTTTTCTTGGTCACTCTACGATGTTCATGTGGCCTGCAGGAGACAGAGAACTTTTCATTGACTTGATGGAGAAAATTTCTGGCGCAAGAGTAACACACGCATACTTTGTTCCAGGTGGTGTAAGAAATGATGTTCCTGCAAACTTTGAAGATGTTTGTTTACGTCAAGTAAACTACTTTGAAAAACGTATCAAAGAATACGGTGACATATTTTATGATAATCCAATTCTAAAAGCAAGAACCGAAGATACCGGTGTTTTATCTAGGGAAGATGCAATTCGTTTGGGTACTACAGGTTCTGTTTTACGTGCAAGTGGTGTTGATTATGATGTTAGAGTCAAAGAACCATACGATGTCTATGATGAACTAGATGTACACACAAACGTACTCAAAGCAGGTGATTCTTATGCTCGTTCTAAAGTTCCATGGCTTGACATGTTGGAGAGCTGTAACATTATACGACAAGCATTAGAAAAAATGCCAAAGTCTGGTTCAATTAGAACAAAACTAAAACCAAACCCAAAAGGTGGACTGGATGAAGTATATCGTAGAGTAGAAAGTGGTAGAGGTGCAGCAGGTTGTTACATTGTATCTAAAGAAAAACCAGAACCATACAGACTAAAACTCAGCGTTGGTTCATTTAGAAACTTAATTGCATTACCATATTTACTTAAAGGAGAAAAACTTGGAAACATGCCAGCAGTTTACTGGAGTCTAAACTATTGGCCAGTGGAGGCTGATAGATAAATGTCCGTTATTGCACCAAAATTTCGTCTAGGATATTTCCTTAAGGGGATTTTTGATAATGCATTTTGGATTCTAACAATTGTTACTCTAGCTGGAATACCATTAATCCAAATTGTTCTTTTCTACATGGACTTGCCAGTAATTGACGGTGAATTATTAACTGCTTTCTTGGCATTTACGTGGTTATTCAACCCGACAATGCAGATTCCACTGATTAAGTCTTTACTATACTCTGATTTGTTTAGAATTGCAGCATTCCCCGGATTTGGATTTGCAGCTCTAATTGCTGCTGCAACAATCTTTGTTGAAAGAAAGATGCTTGCAAAACTACAACTTCGTGTAGGACCATTTTACTGTGGAAAAATTGAAGGTCTCTTACAACTAGCAGGAGACGGCTTAAAATTAATCTCAAAAGAAATCATCATTCCTGCAAAAGCTGACAAACCATTGTTCTGGGCAGCACCTGTCTTATTCGTTGGAACTGCAGCAGCATTTGTAGCATTAATACCTGTAGCACCTGGCGGATGGGTTGTTGCAGACTTGGATGTAGGTTTACTTGCAGTATTTGCAGTAATCGGATTCTTCCCAATCATTACAATTCTATCGGCATGGTCTGCTAACAGCAAGTTCCCATTCATTGGTGGAATCAGAGCACTTCACCAAATGGTATCCTTTGAAATTCCACTTATCTTATCACTTCTTGGAGTTGTAATTCTCACTGGAACGTTAAACCTTAGTGAGATTGTTGAATCACAAAGTAACTTCCCATGGATTATCTTCATGCCAATTGGAGCAATTGTATTTTTCACTGCAATGTTGGCAGAACTTGAAAGAATTCCATTTGATCTTCCTGAAGCAGAAAGTGAAATTGTAGCAGGATGGCTAACAGAATTTTCTGGAATGATGTACGGACTAGTTCAATTAGGTTCATACCTCAAACTGTATGCATTTGCAGCATTATTTGTAATAATTTTCTTAGGCGGCTGGACTGGACCAATGTTCTGGCCTCCACTTGACACTGAACTGATCATGGAAGGAACTCCAATCCCAAACTTCAAAGGTGATCCTGTCTTAACAGTTCACGCACCTGGATTACCTCTATTTGATAAAGATCCTAATGAATGGGTCCTTCAGGAACAGGGTGAGCTGCAGTATACAAGCGGGCAGCTTTTGATTAACGGTGTAATTTGGTTTGTTCTCAAAACAGTTGCAGTAATCTTCTTTATCTTACTACCAAGAGGTGTTTTCCCAAGAATTAGAATTGACATGTTACTCCACATCGGTTGGTACAAACTAATCGGTTTAGCCTTCGTTAACATCTTTATTGCACTCGGATTGGTGTACGCTGGAGTACTTGGACCTGGAGGAATAATGTAATGGGAACCGCAACTGGAATTATCAAAGCATTAAACTCTGGTGTTAAACACCTTGCAGTAAAACGTTTTACTTTGAGATATCCTGAACAAAAATTGAAATTTGTTGGAGATGGATATCAATTTGATCCAACTACAGGTGTAGGCATTGCAGGTCTAAAAGGAAGACACATGTTGTTCCATGATCACTGTACCGGATGCCAACTATGTTCTATAGCATGTGAAGGTGTTGCCGAAGCAATTGCAATGGTAAAGGTTCCAGACAGTTGGGGCCAAAATAAAAAAGCAATCATGCCACAAATTGACTATGGAAAATGTGTCTTTTGTGGATTATGTGTTGATGCATGTCCATTTTATGCATTGTACATGTCAAATGACTATGAATTATCATCATTTACTAAAGAGGGCTTAATCTACACCCCTGCTCAACTACAGGTAAAACCACAGGTTCAGCAGGATTCTGAGCTCATCATTGACAAACGGGGCGCTAGACATGGCTGATGCACTGTTCTTAGCTATCTCTGTACTAACAATTGGTTCGGCAATTGCAGCACTTGAAATGCGTTCACTTGTTTACGGTTCAATTGCCTTAATGGGAACTCTTGGTGGTGTTGCAGGATTCTATGTAATGTTAGATTCTCCATTTGTTGCAATGTTCCAACTAGCAGTTTATGTCGGCTCTATCGCAGTTCTTATTCTATTCACTGTCATGCTTGTAAAAAGAGAACTTATCTTCAAAAAAATCGAGGATCCGAAAAGAAAGTTTGCAGGAATTGGTTTAATGTTAATCGTAATTTTGGCATTGGGTGCAATCATCATGGATTCTGGAATTAAATCAATCAGCACAGACTCTGACCCAGTTGACTTTAGAGAAATCGGTGGTGACTTTTTGACATATTATTGGCCAGCATTGGTCTTAATGGCATTAATTTTAGCAGGTTCCGTTATGGGGGCATTAGTATTAGCACGTAGAGAGGATACGGTAGAAAATGAGCAACGAACTGATTGAGTTTGTATTAGTATCCATTGCCTTGTTAGGTATTGGAATTTATGGTTTGGCAGTAAAACGAAATGCAATTCGTATGTTGTTTGCAGTTGAAATTATTGTAAACGCAGCAAATCTTAATCTAGTTGCATTTGCCAGATTTATGCCACACAGCGGTGGACAAACACTTGCATTATTCTCAATTGCAATTGCTGCAGCCGAAGTTGCAGTAGGACTTGCATTAATCATTGTAGCATATCGTATGTACAAAAATATCGATATTGCAGACTTTAGGAGCTTGAAAGGATAATGGAATTTGTTCTTCTACAGGCGGTATTTTTGCCACTGTTACTATCTCCAGTTGCATATCTAATTGGCAGAAACTATGGAGCCACTCCTGCAACCTGGTTTACCTTTGGTCTATTGTTATACTGCACAGTCATTCTGATTAATGCCTCACTAGGAGGAACATACGAAGAACACTATCCATGGACTACAATGTTCGGTGAGTTTGGCTTCTTACTAGATGGACTTGCTACACCAT
>CACFJZ010000007.1 GCA_902566725.1 uncultured marine group I thaumarchaeote | reverse complement strand
ATGATGGGATACGATACAGATCCTCAAGCCGGTCTAAAAGTTGCTGAAGAAAAATTAAAGCCACTAGAGTCGCTCTAACTTAATATAAGGAAATTCAAAATCGACTACGTTGACATTCAAAAAAGGCCAATTAATTTTACTTGATTACACTGCTAAAATTAAAGACAGTGGAGAAGTTTTTGAAACCACAAACGAAGAAGAAGCAAAAAAACATTCCATTCATGATCCTAATCTAAAATATATGCCAAAGCTAGTTTCTGTTGGCGAAGCATGGGTTCTAAAAGGGCTAGATGATGCATTACCAGAAACCAAAGCAGGTGAAAAAAAGACAATCGAAGTTTCACCTGACAAAGGATTTGGTGCAAGAGATAAAGGCAAAATCAGAATGATTCCTCTAAGAAAACTTGGAGAAGATGCAGAAAAAGTATCAGTTGGTGATACTGTTGAAATTGATAATAAAAAAGGAATAATTCGCTTTATTGGTTCAGGAAGAGTACAAATTGATTATAATCATAGATTTGCAGGACAAACAATCGTTTATGATATTGATGTAAAAAAATCACTTGATGCAGACGATGACAAAGTTTCTGAAATTCTAAAATCAAGACTCCCAGTAGAAAATGATAAAATTAATTTCAAAAAAACTGGCACTACAGTAGACATTACAATTCCTGAAGAAATTTACAGAGCAGATGGATTAGCAATAATCAAACACTTTACGCAAATGGACTTGTTCAAATTTGTTCCCTCACTAACTAAAGTAAACTTTGTAGAATCATACGAGAATAAACAAGCCAAAAAAGAACCAGTTAAGAAGCTTGATCCTGAAAACAAACCAAAACTAAAATCTAAAGAATAACTACAATACTCCAGTACTTTTTGCAAGTTTCAAGGCTGCCTTTTCAGTCATTTTCACTTCTTTTAGTATGGTATATCTTTCAGGACGTAACGACTGTGCCATTACAAGTGCTTTAGCTAGTATTTTTGGTTCTAAACCAATTTCTTTTGCTGTAGTTGGAGCACCTGAATTTTTCAATGTCTTTACAATTTTTTTCCAGTTTTGTCCTTGCAATTTTGCAATCATTATAGAACCTATACCACATTTTTCTCCATGCAGTCCTGTTCCAAATTTTAAATGATCAACTGCATGTGAAAAAAGATGCTCTGCACCAGAACAAGGTCTGCTACTTCCAGCTATACAAGATGCAACTCCTGCACTGATTAACGCTTCAACAATTACTCTAACATCTATTCCTTTTTTTGAAAAGTTACTCGCACTTTCAATTAATATTTCTGCGCTCATTGATGCAAGATTTGCTGAATATCTTCCATAATATTCTCCCACTTTATCACGTCCTAATTCCCAATCATGAACTGCAGTAACCTTTGCCATCAAATCTCCACATCCACTTGCGAGTAATTTTTTTGGTGCTTTTTTGATGATATCTAAATCTACAAACACCCCTAATGGAGCAGTTGCCACTAATGAATGAGGTTTATCACTCCTTACTGAAACAAATGGGGATGCAATACCATCATGTGATGCAGAGGTAGGTATGCTGACAAATGGCTTTTTTAGATTAAATGCAGATAATTTTGCAATATCCACAGAGCGTCCTCCGCCCAATCCTATGATTATGTCACTTTTTGTTGCTTTAACCTTCTTTTGTATCTCTTCAGTTTCTTTTACTTGATTTGATTTTGCTAAATGCCAGATAGCACGAATTTTTGAATCTTTTAAAGACTGATCGATCTCTTTACCAACTATTTTTTTAACATTTTTCCCTGAAATTATTGAAACTTTTTTTGGATTAGAAAGTGATCTCAGAAATTCTCCAACCTGACCAATATTCTTTTCGCCTACAACGATCTGTCTTGGTAACTCCATTGTATGCGATTTTCCAATATTCTTCTTCAACACTTCGTTCTTATGACAAAGTTATTTAAAAGGGTCTAATATCATTGATATTATCTCAATAGCGAGGTTAACTTATGTCAAACAATGTTGAAGAAAAAATATTACACGGAACGACCACTGTAGGAATCAAAGCTACTGACGGTGTTGTTTTATGTGCTGACATGAGAGCAAGCGCTGGATATTTTATTGCAAATAACAACACAATGAAAATTCAAAAAATTGAACAACATGTTGGCCTTACTTTGGCAGGTGGTGTAGCAGATGCACAAAACATTGTAGATGTTTTACGTTATCACGCAAACCTGCATAGAATTCAAAACCAAGAACCAATCCCAGTAAACTCTTTAGCAAGACTTACCTCTTTGATGTTCCATGAAAACAGAGGATATCCATTCATCGCAGACATACTAGTTGGTGGTGTGGATGCAAAAGGTCCTTCATTATTTAATATCGACATGTTTGGCTCTGTAGAAAATAAAAATTATGTAACAACTGGAAGTGGTTCTCCAGTTGCATATGGCCTGTTAGAAGAAGAATATAACAAAGACTTGACACTTGAAGATGCAAAAGTTGTTGCATTACGTGCAGTCAAAGCAGCCATTACAAGAAATATTGGAACCGGCGACGGAATCAACGTAGCATTAGTTGATAAAAATGGATTCCGTCTTTTAACAGAAGAACAAAAGAAAGCAGTACTACCTCTTTAGATTAATTGCAAAAAAAACAACAACAGCAAGTAGATCAGTCTAGCCAAAATATAATGGCGACCATACTGACAAGTATACCCAAAGATGCAAATGTTACAAAGATTGACTATGAAGGTCCTCGTATCGCTCTATACACTGACAAACCACGCTTTTTGATGGAAAATAATGAAATTATTTCCAATCTTGTTAATCAAATTAAAAAAAGAATTGTCATCAGAACAGATGAAAAAATTAGAAAGTCTGAAGAAGATGCACGAAAAATTTTAGATTCTGTAGTCCCTGCAGATGCCGGATTAGAAGCTACATTCTTTGATACAGCAACAGGTGAAGTCTCAATTGAGGTAAAAAGACCATGGCTATGTCAAAGAAACGCAGAAGAATTTAATCATGCTGAAGTTACAGAACAAACCGGATGGAAGTTAAGAGTAAGAAAATCAACTACCAAGCCATCTAATACCATCAAATCAATCAATTATCAACTAAAAGTCTCATCATCCGAAAGAGCAAAACAACTAAAATCTGTTGGCGAAGAAATTTTCAGACCTAGACTAGTGCAAAAATCTGAAGTTTCATTGTTAACTCTAGGTGGATTTGGTCAAGTAGGACGTTCATGTATGCTTTTGACTACTCCTGACAGTAAGGTGCTAATTGATTGTGGTGTAAATCCTGGTGCAAGAACCCCTGCTGAAGCATATCCTAGATTGGATTGGGCTAACATTTCATTAGATGAATTAGATGCAGTTGTTATAGGACATGCACACCTAGATCATACAGGATTTCTTCCTGTTTTGACAAAATATGGCTACAAAGGACCAATTTACTGTACAGAACCTACTCTGCCAATGATGAATCTAATTCAACTAGATGCCATCAAGGTTGCAGGTGCACAGGGTCGTACCCCTATGTATGCAGAAAGAGACGTTCATCAAATAATGAGACAAACTATAGGATTATCCTATGGAACTGTTACAGATATCTCACCTGATATCAAATTAGTATTAGCAAACGCAGGTCACATTCTAGGCTCTGCATCATGTCACTTCCACATTGGTAACGGAGACCACAACTTTGTTTATTCAGGTGATATCAAATATGGAAAAAGCATGTTATTAGAAAGTGCTGACACTAGATTCCCACGTGTTGAAACTTTACTAGTTGAAAGTACATATGGTGCAAAAGAAGACATTCAGCCTACTAGAGAAGAGGTAGAAGGCGCATTTATCAAATCTGTTAATGAAATCCTAAAAGGTGGCGGCAAAGTTCTCATTCCAATTCCTGCTGTAGGTCGTGCACAAGAATTGATGATGGTTATTGACAAGTATATGAAATCAGGACAATTAACAGAATCACCTGTTTTTATGGAAGGAATGATTCAAGAAGCAACTGCAATTCATGAAGCTCATCCTGAATATCTGGAAAGATCGTTAAAACAGAAAATTTTAGAAACTGATGATAATCCATTTGATTCAGAATACTTTACAAACATTGAACATGCTGACTCTCGAGATGAACCACTAAGAGAAGATTCTCCATGTATTGTAATTGCTACTTCTGGTATGTTAGAAGGTGGTCCCGTCTTAGAATATTTCAGAAACTTTGCACCTGACAAGAGAAACAAAATACTCTTTGTTTCATATCAGGTCAATGGTACTTTGGGACGACGAGTTATGGATGGTGCAAGACAGGTAACAATTATGGGTCAGGATGGTAAGGTTCAAGTTGTAACAATAAACTGTGGAACTGAAAAGTTAGAAGGATTCAGTGGACATAGTGACTATAATCAACTAATGTCATATGTACAAAGATTAAGACCAAAACTACGTCGAGTTCTTGTCAACCATGGGGAAAGACGAAAATCACAAAATCTATCTTCATCAATTAACAGGATGTTTAGAGTAACAACTCACTATCCACAAGTTCAAGAAGCTATAAAATTATTTTAAATCATAATCTGGTTTCCAAATTTTTACATTTGGTGGAGTAACAATGATTCTTTCTTCTCCTAGTCTGGCAATGTCAGCTTCTGCATTGCGTGCAATCGTATAAAGTTCCTCTACAACCTTACGTAATTTTTCAACATCTTTTTGTGCCAATGGTGTAACTCGTAAAATGAGCACCATTCCTTTTTTGATGTCTTCTTTTATTGAATGCAAATCACTTGGGTCACGAATAGTGATGGCCTTCAAGTAAGTTGTATTCAGTTCTTTCTGCATGAGCTTACTGGCGATCTACACCTTCATAAACTCTTTTGATCGTTTTAGGCTCAAAAAATTAAACAGTACACAATTCTTTTGTAAATTTGTGTAATAGAATTGGATTTTTTTGTGTTACAACTAATGAATCCTCAATTCTTACACCAAATTTGTTTGGAATGTAAATTCCAGGTTCAACAGTTATTGCCATATTTTTTTCTAATTTTGTGGTACTACGCGGTCCTATTGTTGGTAATTCATGTACATCTAATCCTATACCATGACCTGTTGAGTGAATGAAATATTTTCCATAACCTGATTCATCTATAACTTTTCTACATGCATCATCAACTTTTTTGCAGTATATTTTTGGTTCTACAGCTTTAAGTCCGGCCCTTTGTGATTCTTTTACAATTTCATAAACATTTTTTTCTTCATCTGAAATTTTTCCTATTGCAAATGTTCTGGTTGCATCTGAAACATAACCTTTGTAACGTAATGTTAAATCAACAACAATCAATTCATTTTTTTTAAATTTTCTATTTGTTACTTGTGCATGAGGCAGTGCGCCATTTGGGCCTCCAGCTATGATTAATGGATTTAATGTAGATCGATAACCTGTATCAAACATTTCATTTTCAACTGCATATGACATTAAAATTGCTTGAAGATCTGATTCTTTTTGTCCAGCTTTAATCTTTTTTCGACAAATTCCAAACATTTCATCAATTATCTTTGATGCTTTTTTTAGAATCTTAATTTCATTATCATCTTTAATTTCTCTTGATTTGTTGAATGGTTCAATTGAGCTTTTAATCTTTGGAAATGATTTTTTTAATGACTGCATTACAGAATAATTCTGACAATCTGTACAGACCTTTCCTTTTAGAAATTTCTTCAATGTTAGTAATGAACTCATACCGCGATCAGACTGAATTACATCGCAATCAATTCCTTCTTCTTTTGCTCGTCCAACCTCTAGTTCTGGTGCAATTATGGTGGCCTTTCCAGTCTTTTCTAAAATTCCAATTGCCTCTCCCCAAAAGCCAGTCATGTAAAATAGATTTTCAGGCTCTAATGCAACTATCATGTCACAACCCGTAATCTCTTTACAATGTTTCAAAAGGCGTTTTCTTCGTACTTTCAATATTTTCTATACCTGAGAGTCTGAATTTATGTTTGGTGTCTATTGATTTTTTGCAGTTAAAACTAGAACTTCCCATGGAAAGACAATCCTTCCATTTTTCTTTGTATATTGTAATGTATTATCTTTGATCATTTCTCTAAGATTTGATTTTTGAAATTTTGTCAATGAATCAAACTTTTCTTTTAGAGGCTTTGACAGATGTCTTTTGTAATTGTTCCAATAGTCTGAAAATGTGCCAGGACTGTACTCAAAAACAAATTTCTTTACAAAAATTTTTTTAAATCCAGCTTTTTTGATTGCTGAAGAAAAGGTATCTTTTGTACCAAACCTGTCCATCTCTGGATATTCTGGCAAATAGTCAGGAATCATTTTCTTTATTGGTTCTAAAATTGAATCAAAATATGGAACATTGTACTTTCCATGTACAGCTAGTGTAATTGTACCATTTTTCTTCAAGATTTTTTTCATATTTTTCAAAACTTTTTGTTCATTTGGAAAAAAGAATAATGCATACTGACAGGTAATTGCATCAAATTTTGTATTAAACTGAACTTTTTCTGCATCCGCTCTAACAAAATGTAGGTTTTTTGAATGACCCGTCCATTTTTTTGCTATTTTAATTGCCGATTCTGAAGAATCTATTGCGTAAACTTTGCCATTCTTTCCAACTTTTCTAATTAGTTTTTTTGTAACAAGGCCAGTACCACATGCTAAATCCAAAACATTATCTCCATTTTTTATTTTAGATAACTCTAAAAGTTTCTTAGTTACAGCAAATGGACCGATTTCATTTTTTGCCCATCTCTTATGATAAAATGGTGCTACTTCATTCCAAACAGAAATGGTGCGCTGTTTGTATTTTGTACCTTTAGAATCTTTTTTCAATGTTTTTACAAATTATTTTAGAAAGTTTCTCTTTTTTAGTTCTTGGAATATTTGTTGTACCTTTAGAATCAACAATAATTATTTCATTATAGTTTGTATCTTTGTTATATTTTAGACCAATATCATTTGCAATTATCATATCCGCATTGGATTGTTTCAATTTCTTTTTTGCACGATTAACTAATTCTCTTTTTGAAATATCAGTTTCAGCCTTGAAACCAACAAGGAAAATATCTTTTTGTTTACTCTTTACAACATCAATAATCTTTGGTGCTCTTGTGAGTTTTACACTAATCTCTTTTTTCTCACTCTTTATCTTAGTTGAGGTTGCATTCTTAACTACATAATCTGACGCTGCAGCACTCATTATTGCAATATCGAATTTTTTCTTCAAACACTCTTTTACCGTTTTATTCATTTCATCAACTGAATTGACTCGAATGATCTTTGCACCTTTAGGTGGTTCGCTAGTTCCTGGTCCATAAACTAAAGTTACTTTTGCACCTGCAGAAATTAATTCTGCAGCTAATAATGTTCCAGTTTTTCCAGAACTTTGATTTGTTATAACACGAACAGAATCAATTTTTTCTACAGTTGGACCTGCTGTCATCAAAATTCTCTTTCCTCGTAACTTCTCTGATCCTCCAAATTTCTTTAGTACAAATGATAACATATCTTCTGGCTCTGGAGCCTTGGCCTTTCCTTCAATCATTTGTGGTGATACAAAATCAATTTTTTTTCTAAGGAAATCCATATTTTTCTTTACAGCTGCATTTTCATACATCGAACGATGCATTGCAAGTCCCATGATTATTGGAATTTTTGAACCAAATGCAACTGTAAGAACTGTAGAAATTGGTGTATCATCAATTCCTGTTGCTAATTTTCCTAAGGTATTAGCAGTTGATGGGTATACGATTAGTAAATCAGATCTTTTGTAATCTGCTAGTTCGATATGTTCCATATCTCCTGTCAATTTTGTTATAACGTTATTTCCAGTGGCCCATTTCATGTAATCAGGCTTGATTAATTTTGTGCTGGCATTAGACATTACGCATTTTACATTTGCACCATGCCTCATCAATAATCTGGCAAGCTCAATTGATTTGTATGCGGCAACTGAACCTGCAACACATAGAACAATATTTTTTCCAGTAAGTTCAGTACCATAACTTTCAACAATGTCAAGTGATGGGTGTGGTAGTTTTTTCTTAGCCAATTTCTTTCTCCAATTTTTCTAACTCATCTTTTTCCATGGAAAATGTATGTTCTTTCTCAGGAAATCGTTTTTCTTTTACATCTTTTACATACGAATTTACTGCATTTCTAATCTCTTCAGACAAATTTAGATACCTTTTAGCAAATTTTGGTTTTATTTTTTCAAACATTCCTAACATATCATGAACAACTAGCACTTGACCATCACAACTTATGCCTGAACCTATGCCTATTGTAGGAATTTTAACGCTTTTTGTAATAATTTCTGTCACATCACTAGTTACCATTTCTAGAACAATACTGAACACTCCAGATTCTTCTAAGATTTTGGTGTCTTGTATCAAATCCAGTGCATCTTCACTTTTCTTTGCTTGTACAGAATATTTTTCTGCAGTTTGTGGAAGTAATCCCAAATGCCCCATTACTGGAATACCCGAGTCTACCACTGCTCTGATAATATTAGAAACTTCTTTTCCACCTTCTAATTTTACTGCATGAGCCCCTGCTTGTACAAGTTTTTTTGAATTTGTAACTGCAGAATCTTCATTTTCATAAGAATTGATTGGTAAATCAGTAACAATTAGTGAATCTGTCTTTGCATTTTTTACTGCGGTTGTAAAGCGTATCATATCATCCATTGTTACATCTCTAGTATCATCATATCCGAGCATTACCATCCCTGCACTATCTCCAACTAGAATTACATCTACACTATCACATAGTGTAGCCATTGTAGAATCATATCCTGTTATAACAGTAATCTTCTCTTTTGATTTCATTTGAACTATATCTGAAACTGTTCTAGGCATTTTTTGCTCTCCTTTCTAGATTTTTACGAATTTCTAAAATTGCAGATTTTAGATTCTTTTTGTTATCGAAGGTAACTTTCTTTCTAGACTTTTTTGACTCTGAAACAAGCAATTTCATAGCACGAGTTACGTTATCTACAATTGTTACATCTGCAGTTTGAGCCGTTCTAGATAGGGGGTTTAGATCAAATGTGATGATCCTCTTTTTTGCCTTTTTCAAAGCAATGGTTCTATCTCCATCTTCTAATGGAACCAATACTAGATCTGCTGAAAAAATTCCATTTCTATCAACTATTCTCCTTGCACTATCTATTCCCTTTAGTTTGGTAGAATTTTTCTTATCCAGTCCTAATACTTCTTTTGCGCCTGATTTTTTCAAAATATTTGAAATTGCTTTTTTTCGTTTCTCACTTGAATAAAACAAATTTACTTCTATCTTTGAGTTTGTTATTTTTGCCAACTGAATAATTTCTTTTGGACAAAGTGCAGCAAAATTTCCGTTTACAGAAATTACAGAATTCTGAGCCTGATTAAGCATGAATGCTGCAGCCTTGATTGCATTTTTTGCAGATTTTGTAGTTTTTTCACCAATTAGATAATCAAATGCTTCACCTCTTCCATGAGCTAACAATCCTTCTTTTGCAACTAAATTTTTATCAAAACCATTCACTAGCTTTTCTCTAATTTGAAGAGACAAATATCGAGGATGAGACTTTGGAATATTCATGTGCATCAAAAAATTTATTGTAATCTGGCACCAGAATTATCAATCTTTGATGTGATAATTAATCCATCTTCAAATTGTTTTAGAATTTCTTTTACTTTTTCTTTCTCATTTTTGGTTACAAGTGAAAAAATTGTCTCACCAAACAATGCAACTCCACATCTTATACCATTTTTATGTAAAATTGTAATGACTTCGTTCATTTTGGGTGTTATGACATTGACATACTTTGCAAATTTTACAGACATATCTTGAAATTCTTCTGTATCATTACTTTCAATTAATTTATTGACCATCTTGCCTCCCAAACCATTAATTGATGAAATTTTCTCTTTTAGGAACTTCTTTGTTGATATTGGATTAAAACAAATTATAATCACATCTCGTTTTTCTTTAGAATCTATTTTTTTAACTTCTCCTACACCTGGGGCTCCAGATTTGACTCTAACCTCAAAACCTCCGTGATATGATGCTAAAACATCTCCTAATCCTGTTTTACATTCAATTTCAATGTCGTGTGCAATTTGTGCAACTTGGATTTTAGATAGTTTACATCCTAAAGCATCATTTAATGCAATGGATAATGATAATGCTACTGCCGCACTACAACCAAACCCATATCCTACTGGAACATCAATTTCATGTGTCACATCGATGAATTTTCTTTTTGTTGCAAACTTGCTAAGAACTAATTCTGATACACGCATATCTCCAGATTCAAATCCATTTACCTTGATTGAAAAATTTGAAATGTCATGTTTTGTTTTCTCTCTAACTGTAACTGTTGTCTTAACTCCTTTTTGTATAGAAAATCCTGCACCCAGAGAACCTAATTGTTTTGAATCTTCATTATCTAATTCAGCTTTGAAAAAACCTGTAATATGTGCAGGGCAAAATGCCGTCGCCATCATGATCAGTCCTGACATAGGTGGAAAATATTAATACTTGGCTTAAATAATATAAATTAGTATAAATTGACTACCTTTACTCGACGCCTACAAAAGATTGGAAGTAGTATCTTGGTTTCATTGCCAAAAGAATGGATTGATGCAAATAATCTGGATAAAACCAATCAAGTCGAAATTGAAACAAACCAGAACAATCTCTCCATTAGAACTCAACTAAGCAAGAGGCCATCAAAAGAAATTGAAATTTCATACCCATTGCCAAAAGGAGAAAGTATTGTTCCAACCATAACTGGTGCATATCTCTTAGGATTTGATATAATTAGAATTGTGAGTAAATCTCCTATTTCATTTTCTGATAGAGAAAGTGTTCGTGGATCTATGAGGAGATTAGTAGGAATGGAAATTATAGATGAAGATGCAACAAATATCTCAGTTCAGTTTTTACTTGATGAAACATCTGTTAACCCGCAAAACATTCTCAAACGAATGAGTTCGATTGCACTAGGAATGTTTAGTGATGTTGTATCCTCATTAGAAACCGGAGATAAAACAAATCTTCAAACTATAGCTAATCGTGATGCTGAAATCAACAGACAGTATTTCCTACTCGTTAGATTAATCCGTAGTACTATAATGGATACCAGATTGGCAGGAGTTTATAATCTTGAAAATATAGATATTCTTGATTATCGGATTGCTGCAAATACACTTGAAATTGCTGGAGATACTGTTGTTGAATTATCTGAATCATTAATTAAATCAAATTTATCTAAAACAGAGTTGAAGAAATTATATGGTTTTGCAAAAGACATAGAAGAAATACAAACAAAATCAATTGATTCATTTATTTCAAATGATCGTTCACTTGCAATTAATGCAATTACGCTTCAAAGAAGTAATCTCACTAAAATTTCTAAAATTCGTTCATCATTAGAAAGTAAAAAACAAATTTCTCTTACATTGTTTGATCTAATTTACATGTTTGAAAAGATTTTACAATCGTGGTCTGATATTACTGATCTAGTTAAGCCCACTTATACAAGTAATTAGAGTAGTTTTTTCTTTGCAGCATAAATCATTACTGCACAAATTGTTTTTGAATCAATAATTTTTCCAGTTTTAATCATTCCAATCAATTTTTTAATATCCATTTTTACAACAGTAATAAATTCATCATTATCTAATTTTAAATCAAATTTCTTTTTTGTTCCTGAGGCAACAAAAATATGAATTTCTTCTTTGTTATAGCCAACTGAAGGGAAATATGAGACTAATTTAGTCATCTTTTTTGCCTTGTAACCTGTTTCCTCGATAATTTCTCTATATGCACAATCAATTGGTTTCTCACCTTTTTCCAAAGTACCAGCTGGAATTTCTAAAATATATCCGTGAGGGAATCTATGTTGTTTTACTAGTAGAACCTTTCCTTTTTCATCAAATGCAAGCATTGCTGCAGCGCCTGGATGATCAATAATCTCTCTCTGTACTTTTCTATGTTCTATTTGTAATTTGTAAAGATCTACATCAATAATCTTTCCACGATAAACTTTCTTTTTTTCCATTTTTAATTTGCCTGTAAAATATGTAATGTCTCTGATTTAGTTAATGTTTCCAATCTCTTTTCTAACCATTTTTCAGGCATATCTATTTTTTTTGGAATAAATAATTCAGTTGTTATTGTTCCTTCTATTCCAGCTACTCTTTCGGTCATCTCATCCATCATGAAAATACTTTCACTATACAAGAATAGAACAATTTGATTCTTAGCTAAAAATGGTGTCATTAGATAATCTTCTCCAAACTCTTTTTCAAATCTCTTTAACATTGTTGGAATATCTTCTTCTGTAATGGCTACTACTGCATAACATAAGAATCCATCAATTTTACTAGGATCATATACAAGTGTAAATTGAATTGATTCGTTATTTTGTAATTTCTCTAATGCTCTGTTGATTGTTTTTGTTGATAGACTAGTGTCTTTTGATAACTGTTCAATTCTTTTTCTAGGATCTTGTATTAATTGACTTAAAATTTCCAAATCGGTCCTAGTAAGATTATGTGTAATCTTTGTGTTATCAGCTTCAAAAACAGACATTACGCGTACATCTTGCATTAATTTTTGTAACAACTCGATTTTTTGCTGCATGTCTTCTTTCACTATGACACCAATTACTGTAATTCCACCAACACATGGAACAATTGCAAATGGCATTCCAGCTAGCTTTACATTTTTGATGATCTCTTTTTGGTTCTGACTGTTTACTACAATGTAAAACATATTCAATCCCAACAGTGGAGGTTCAACTTTAAGACAAAATTTTTCTATAATTCCTAGTTTCTCCATCTTACTAATTCTTGAACCAACAGCTCCGCCAGAAATTCCTAATTCCATTCCGATTTGTCTGTCTGGTTTTCTACAATTGTTTAACAACCTACTGAGAATTTTCATATCTAAAATGTCCAATATGTAAAGTTAATAGTAGATTCATCTAATAAATATAGCCTTTTTTGCTAATAATGTCTAAAATGTTAGCACTATAGGTGATCAGTATTATATATTAGACAATTATATAACCGTCATGGATTATCGCCTAAATTTAGCAGCTAGAATGCTTGCAAACAAGAGAGGTAGTTTGATTGGTGCTGTACTTGCAGTATCTATAGGAATTTTAGTTATTCATGTTAACTTTGTAATTTTTCAAGGAATCTATGATGCAATTATTCGTGACATGACTGAATATCGATTTGGTGACATCTTTGTAAGTCATGAAGAAGAAGGAACCATACAAAGATCCCATACAGTTTATACAAATTGGTTTGAAAGAGTACCGTTAGTGCAATCTGCGACGCCGCGGCTTTCGGGCAATGCAGACATAGAATTTAGAAGCATGGGAAAATTTCATGAAGAATTTGATGTTCCTGTAGTTGGGGTTGAACCTGTATCAGATATACTTGCATCAAAAATTCATACGACCATAACTGATGGTCAGTATGTTTATGCTAGAAATTCAATTGTAGTTGGAGAAACTGTTGCAGAAGATCTAGGTGGCGTAAGAGTTGGTGACAATCTTAAACTAATAATGACAAACCAAGGTGGAGAAGAAGAATCAAAAAGATTTGTAGTTACAGGAATATCTAAAACTGCTGGTGGACAAGGATTTGATACTAGTGTGATAATTCACATTGATAGTTTACGAAGTCTACTTGATAGACCAGATGAATCCAATTCTATATTCGTTAAACTAAATGAAAAAAATCCAGAGGCTGCAATAGATATTAGAAAACAATTCTTGGCTGCATACGCTAATGATGATCTAAAGGCACAAACAATTGAAGAATCAGCTGAATCTACCCTCAAAGGATTTCGTTCTGGAATTGCAATGATTAATCTAATTGGTTATTTTGGAATGGGTTCTTCTGCTTTTGCAATTGTTACTATACAAATGATGCTTGTCAACAGTAAAACTAGAGAAATTGGTGTTATGAGAGCAATAGGTGCTAAACGAAAAGATATTCTAATTGTATTTATTTTACAAGGAATGATTATTGGTGCAATTGGTGCTGGTGCTGGAACTGGAATAGGACTTGCCTATACAACATATGCTAAAGAAACTAAAATGGAGTTTCAGGGAAGTCTAGCATTAGAAGTAAACTATAACTGGAAAAAGATTGGTGAAACTGCACTTTTAGCATTCTTTTTAGCAATTTTAGCTGCCATATATCCCTCTTATAGAGCGACAAAACTACAACCAGTGGAGGCTATGAGAAATGTCTGATGTTGTTCTAGAATTACAAAATGTTTCACGAATTTTTGGTGAAGGTGATACTCAAGTTAAGGCTTTAGATAATGTTTCATTAAGTATAAGACGTGGTGAGTTTGTTTTGATAGTTGGAAGTTCTGGTTCTGGAAAATCTACATTACTAAACATGATTGGATTGTTAGATAAACCAACAAGTGGTAAAGTAATTCTAGATGGTAAAGAGACTACTACCTTAAATGATGGCCAAGTATCACAGTATAGAAATGAGAAATTAGGATTTGTTTTCCAATTTGCAAATCTTCTACCTGATCTGACAGTTTTAGAAAATGTTATGCTACCTCAACAAATACAACGAAGTTCTGAAGATATACGTCAAAACGCAACTGATCTCTTAGTCAAAGTAGGATTAGAGGATCAAATCAACAAACGTTCAAACAAAATTTCAGGTGGTCAGGCACAAAGAGCGGCAATTGCTAGAGGATTAGTTAACCGTCCTACAATCGTTCTTGCAGATGAACCAACAGGTAATCTGGATTCTGTAACAGCTGGAAAAATTGTAAAATTAGCAAAAACTATGGCTAAGGAATTAAACCAAACATTCATCATTGTTACTCACGATAGACACCAATTCCCAGATGTTGACAGAGTGATTACAATCAAAGATGGAAAAGCATTCAGTGGAGAAGAAACTACAATGGAGATTGCAGCATGAAAAATTTAATCATATTATTCTCAATGTTTCTAATTCTCACTTCTTTGACTCCTATGTCATTTGGTGAAAGACTTGGACCAGCTGGTGTACCTCAAGGTGTACTAAGAGACAATGTAATCAGTGTAAAATTCTTAGATGCATATTTTGGAACTGAAGGAGATAAAATTGAAGTTGCACCAGGCGACAAAAATGTTCCATTTACTGTTGTCATGAGTAATGTTGGTACCCAAGATATTACTGGAATTAAAGGAAAACTTTCTCTTCCTGCTGCATATCAATCTCCAAGTGGAAGAGGTGCTGCCATAATGGCTGATAATGATCAAAAAGCATCTGCTGGAGATACTTTTGCACTAACTTTCTTTATTGATGTCTCTTCTTTAGCACCAATAAAGGACTACTCTGGAACTATAGATCTTAGCTTTTCAAGATTAAGAGAATCTGGTGAAAGAAATGAAAACTTTGCTTTTACATTCAAACTAACTGGAGATAGTATTGTAAATCTTAGACCTATGTCAGGTGCACTTACATCAATTACAAATAATGAAGTAATTATTGAAATCTCAAATGCTGGAACTGCTCCATTAAATAATGTAGATATTGTTTTACAAAATGATCTTACATCTGTTGCATCCACTTCATCATCTGTCACTAATCTGGAAAATGTAATTTTTGATCAAACACATTGGGATGTAGGAACAATTGCACCTCAATCATCTGTAACATTTTCATTTGGAACATTTATTCCTGAATCAATAAAAAATGAACCATTACATTTGCCAATGACAATTACATATTATGATGCTCATGGTGAATTAGAAAGTGTGACAAGAGTAGCAGACTTTTACATTAATGGATTAGTTGATCCATCAATTTATGGTGTAAAAGTGATTGATCTATCTGGAAAACAAACTGTAATTGGTGAAATCCTAAATGAAGGAAATAGTGATGGTTTGTTTGGTTTTGTTACCTTGAAACCAAGAGGTGAATCAAATATTAAAGAATCAACTCAATATATTGATGAAATCGAACCTGACAGTCCAGTACCATTTAATATTCCAATTGAATTTGATGGGGTATCATTATCTGATACACATGACATTACAATTGAAGTAAGATACAAAGATTCTATGAGAGAAGAACACATCATATCATACGATACTACTATTGATGTTTCTGTACTGTCTATTCTAGATAATCAAGAAGGAGATTCTCCTGTTGGTGGAATAGTTGCAATAATCGTAATTGTTGGTATTATCGGAATTTTGTACAAGAAAGGCAAATTGCCAATGATTAGTAAAAAATCTGCATAATCAATTAAGGCATAAATTAACATAGTCTGGATTTATCATTTTAGTTATGCACTGGAAAGATTCTCTTCCTGATTGGTATGTCAAAAAATATGGTCATCAACCATGCGTAAACATTGGTACTGCAGGTCATGTAGATCATGGTAAAACTACACTAATTCAGGCATTAACAGGAAAATGGACTAGTGTTCATAGTCAAGAACTCAAACGTGGAATTACAATCCGTGTTGGATATTCTGACGCAGCATTTTACAAATGTCCTGATTGTGAACCGCCAACAAACTATTCTACATCCCCAAAATGCCCAAACTGTAAACAAGAAGGTGAACTAAGTAGAGTTGTTAGTTTTGTTGACAGTCCTGGACATGAAAGTCTAATGGCAAATATGTTGTCAGGTTCTGCATTAATGGATGGAGCAATTTTATTAGTTGCTGCAAATGAAAAAGTCCCTCAAATGCAAAGTAAGGAACATCTTTTAGCATTACAGACATTAGGAATTAAACAAATTGTTGTTGTACAAAATAAAGTAGATTTAATTACATACAAAGAAGCAATGAGTAATTATTCTGATATATCTAAGTTTATCAAAGGTACAAATGCTGGAAAATCTCCTGTAATCCCAGTCTCTGCTCAATCGAATCTTAACTTAGATGCATTAATTTATTCAATAGAAAATGACATAAAGACTCCTGAACATGATGACAAAAAATCACCAGTGATGCATGTTCTACGTTCATTTGATATTAACAAACCTGGTTCAAAAATTGCAAATATCAAAGGTGGAGTAATTGGAGGAAGTTTAACTGAAGGTCAATTTAACATTGGAGATGAAATTGAAATTAAACCTGGACTGTTAAATGATAAAAAGAAAAATTATGAACCCCTCATCACTGAAATTGTTTCTTTAGGAACTGGTGCAGGTACTGTAGATAATGTTAAACCTGGAGGATTAGTTGCAATTGGAACTAAACTTGATCCTAACTTAACACGTGGTGACTCTTTCATTGGTTCCGTAATTGGAAAGCCAGATTCACTTCCTGAAAATTCTAACATCGCAAAATTAAAGGTTAGTCTATTTGATTCTGCCGTTGGTTCTGCAAACAATGAAAAAATTGCTCCTATTACAATGAATGAAATGCTAAGACTAAACATTGGTACTGCTCCAATTCCCGGAAAGGTTACTAAGGTGAAAGGAAATGATATTGAAGTTGAATTGAGACGCCCTGCATGTCTGTTTGAAAAAAGTAATGTTGCAATTAGTAGAAGAATTGGAGACAGATGGAGATTAATCGGTGCTGGAATAATTGGTTAATGTTATCTCTGATACTAGCTTTTTAATTCATTTAGCAACTCATAGAATAAAAAATATTGATTCTATAGAAACTGATATTGGACCTTTGTCATTCATTGTACCTGAAATTGTTAAAAAAGAACTGGTGCATCTTTCAGATGATCCAGATAAAAAAACTATATCTGACCAAACTTTAGATTTCATAAAAAATTTTAAAACAAATGAAATTGATGGTAGTGATGCTGATTCGGCAATACTCGAGTATATTAAGAAAAATAGATGCATTGTAGCAACAATGGATAGAGAATTAAAAAATAAAATAAAACAATCCGGTAGTTCAATTTTATCTATCCATAATGACAGGATTATTCTTGAAAACTAGAAAACTTTATTTTAAAAATAATAATTGAATGAATTATGTCTGATTTTACTATCAGTTGCTCTGATTTTAATGAAGGAGAAGAAATTCCAAAGAACTTTGGATATAAATTTGAAAATGAAGAACCAAACATCTCATTTAATCGTCCGCCATCGAGTACTACCACACTGGCATTGATAATGGATGATCCTGATGCAATGGATGCTGTAGGAAAAATCTGGGTTCACTGGTTACAATATCATAATCTTAGTGAATCATCTCCAGTAGAAGGTAAAACTGATTTTGACGAAATTGGATATGGTGGTCCTGCTCCACCTGACAAACGTCATACTTACATCTTCAAAGCTTATGCACTAGATACAGAATTAGAATTGGAAGAGGGTTATTCAAAACAGGAATTAGAAGATGCAATGAAAGGTCATATTATTGCCGAAGCCAAATTAACTGGAACTTTTGCTCCATAACTAAACAAACTGTAAATAACTATGAAAATTGAGTTGAAACATGGTATCTAATCAGAAATTATTCTCAGTTGGAACATTTGATTTTAGATTACAACATGTTTTGGTAATTGGAGTATTGATACTCTCTTTTTCAATATCCATGCTTATTCGTTCAATGCCTATGTCTTATGAAACTGAATTATTTGAATATGACCCATTTTTTAATTATAGAGCAACCGAATATGTGGTACAAAATGGAATTCAAGATTATTTAGATTGGAATGATAACAAAAGCTGGCATCCTACTGGTAGAAATATTTCTGCAACATCTCAAGTAACTTTACATTTAACAGCTGCAATCTTATACCAAATTTTCAATTTTGGAACATCTCTTTACACTTTCACTATATTATTCCCATTAGTCATAGGTTCTTTAACCTCTATTGCTGTATTTGCTCTTGTAAGAACTTTAGGAGGAACAACCGCAGGTCTTTTTGCGTCATTATTATTTGCATTTTCTATACCTATACTAATTCGTGGTTTTGTAGGTTGGTTCAAATCAGAACCACTGGGAATATTTTTTGGCATTATTGGTCTATACCTATTTGTTTCAGGCATAAAAAATAACAAAGGTAAAATCTCAGGATTAAAACTTACTGGTGCAGGACTTTTCCTAGCTTTATCTCTTTCTGCATGGGGGGGTGCGATTTTCTTTATTCTTGCAATTATTTTATTTCTCTTTGCTTTACCTTTCTTTAAAAATGATAAAAATTTTCTAATATGGATAACTCCATTATTTTCAATTTCTTTCATTATCTTCTCATTAATGTTTGAAAGAACGTCCAATGCAATCATATTTTATATTGGTATTGCAATTGGATTATCCACAACTTTTGTTGTTCTTTCCGAAATAATAAAGAACTTTAGTAGTGAAACTAAACAATTACGTAATTGTCTAGGTCTTCTTGTATCAATAATTATTTCTGGTATAGGTATTGCATCTGCAGGAGCTGTCGCTTTACCTTCATTTAGATATCAAAATGCTATAAATCCTCTACTTTTAGCAGAAGATCCTCTTACAGATTCCGTCTCTGAACATGCTGTTACTGATCTTCAAATGTCATTTTCTTTTCTTTCAGTTTTCATAATATTTGGAATAATAGGAGCATGGTTGATTTTTACGAAGAAATCCCCTCTTCTGAAAAATGATATGAAAGTTTTTAGCTTAATGATATCTTTCTTTGCAATCTATCTTAGTTCCGCATTTTTAAGACTCGAGGTTTTTGCATCTGTAGGATTATTCATTCTTGGAGGAATAGGTCTTAGTTTATTATTACATGAAATCTTTAAACAACAAAACTCTATTCTCAAAATTATCTCTTCTATTGTAATAGTAGGACTTTTTCTTATCCCTGTTACACTACCTGAAGACGATAGTTGGTTCATCTGGGCTGATTTTTCTCCAACAATCATTAATGGTGGAACAGGACATAACTCACATGTCTCCTATGATTGGTTAGATGCAATGGAATGGCTTAAACAAAACACTCCTGAACACTCCGTCATTGCTTCGTGGTGGGATTATGGTTATTGGATTACAACTCTTAGTGATAGAACTACAATAATAGATAATGCAACATTAAATGATTTACAAATAAAGAAAATGGCATATTCTTTTCTTGCAAGCCCTGATGATTCATGGAAGATACTTTCTTCAGATCATGATGTCGATGTAGCATCATCATTTAGTTCTGAATTCATCAATTTCATTCATTATCAACCTGAAAATTATGGCGCATCAGTAAATGGTATGGATGCCGATTATATTGTAATTTTTGTAGTTGCTGAAAAAATAGCTGCTCCGGGACTTAATCTTTCACTATATTCGATGCAACCTGGAGGTGATGAAAGTAAAAAACATTGGTTTGCTGCAATATCTAATCAAAATGAACTAGACTTTATGTTACCTGATGGAATGACTCCTACAAACCAATTTATGAATAGTACTTTGGGAAAATTAATTCCATTCACGATTGTTACTTATGTTGATCTTACCACAGATATGATTCACGATAATTATCGTCCAGGATACATCCCAATATACGCCAAAGAACTGAAATTTTCTGATACTGAAAACGATCCATTTTACTTAGTTTATGCATCTCCTAGCTTTTATTCAGATATACCTGGCCAAAAAAACATGATCCTAATCTACAAGATAAACCAAAACTATCAAACTTAGTATTTCTAAATCAATTTATGAATATTTTCTCTCTAATTTTTTCCATTCATTTTTTGCCCATGATAATTTTGCTAGATTTCCTGGTTTAACATTTGAAACATAACTCCAGTACTTTGATTTTTTTACAAACTGTTGTTTTTCCCATCTTGTATTTTTTCCTGCATTAGGTGCATCATTTACATTTGCTAGAATATCTGCAATTTTTACAAGTTTTGCCTTTATACTAGATGTTTTAAGGTCTTTTGCATATTTTGCCTCTCTTTGCTTTTTTGGTAAACGATTATCTTTTGTTAGAGAAACTACAATATCTGCAACTCTCTTTCCAAATCTATCTTTTATCATATCATAATCTGTTTCTGTATCTTCTATTGTGTCATGTAACCATCCGGCACAAATAATATCCTCATTTGTAACTTCCATTTTTTTTAAATTTTTTACCACATCTTGTAAATGAGAAAATGTTGTTGTTTTCCCATTTTTTCTTAATTGTCCTAGATGCTTCTTTTTTGCAAAATTTTTAGCCTGAACGATATCTACCACACCATATTTGTAAAAAATTGGGTTAAAAAATCATCTATATTGTATTACGAATAATCCAGATTATGGGAAATATGTTAAAGGCAATGTCGATGATGCTTATCTCAGTTGTTGGTATTGGTGTTGTCGCACTTGCTATCTCCATGGAACCACCACGAGATTCAATAGATTGTGAAGAACAAATCTGTACCACTGGAACAATTGCTCAAGTCGTAGATGGTGATACAGTAAAGTTCCTTTCTGACGATGGTGAAGAGATTAGAATTAGACTTGCACTTATCAATGCAGCTGAACGTTCCGAACCTGGTGGAGAAGAAGCAAAAACTTTTGCTGAATCACAGTGTTCTGCTGGCAGTGAATCGGTTTTCATTTTAGATAGAGGTCAAAAACCATCATTTGATAGAGAAGTTGGTCTTGTTTTTTGTAGTGAAACCTCACTCAATGAATTACTCTTAGATAATGATCATGCAGAACTTGATCCAAGATTCTGTGGACGAAGTGAGTTTGGTGGATTAGACTGGGCTCTAAAGTATGGTTGTGAATAATTATCCTAAAAACTCCTTGAAAGAACTTGGAAAAATAATGTCATGATATGCATGTGGAACCATCTTTCTATTCATTAACAGTAATTCATGGGCTGCTGAATCAAGTACATACGTGTCAGCCCAATCTCCATAGTCTCTAATTGATCTACCAAATCCTTGTAGTAACTTCATAATTGCTTGTGCTTTATACCACAATGGATATCTCTCCATCTTTATTTTAGTTCTAGTCTCAGATAACATTGGATATGGTGCTTTAGCAATAATTTGAAATCTTGACAAGTCTTCTTTTAGATCAACTCCTTCCCATAGTGAAGATGAAAGTAAAACTCCGTTTGTACTCTCTGCATGTTCTTGTACAATTTGATCTTGCGTCTTCCCATCTGCATTAAAGCTATGACAAATGCAAATTCTCTTTTTATTTTCTTCAGAAAGATTCTCTAAAATTTCAAAACACCGTGATTTAGAAGATGTCAAAACTAATCCTTTCTTGTCACCATACTTTGTCATTATTTCATCAATTTTTTTGATAACCTGTTGTTCGTCCTCTCTGGTTGAACTGTAACTTAGTCGTTTAACATCTGTAAACTCTACTTTTCTATTCTCTATAGGGAATGGTGAAACTTGAGTGTCCACAATTTCTACAGTTTCTGGATCAAATCCAGTATTTTCACAAAAACTTTCCTTATCGATGGTAGCTGACATGAAAATCTGAACTGGATGATCAAAAAATGTACTAACATACTTTGAGATGTCAAGTGGCTTTACAGACAGTGACCTGAACTTTCCACCTTCGTCATAGTATGGCTTGTTTAAGATGAAATTTTGTTTGTTTGAGTAAATCTCTGCACGTGCTTCAGCATATTTTTTGTATTTATTTTCTAGGGTTTGAACTACTTCATAGTCAGGATTTTGAGCAAAAGCATTACTTTCTTCTAATTCACTAATCTGTCTTGCATATGATTCAGACAACCCATCTGATAATTTCATCACATCATCAATGTCTTGTAAATCATAATTTTCTGCATCAATTTTACATTCGTTTAGATTTCGTTCGTAAATGTCAATTCCAACAAACTGAATAATCTGATCTTCAATTCTGTGTGCCTCATCAAAGATTGCAACTTTTTTGTTTAGATATTCAGAATACTTTTCTTTTTGATACTTCATCATTTGAAAATATGATGCATAATTCCAAATGGAATGAGATGAAATTAAACTCTGATACTTTTGTAAATAGTATAAGCAGTCATCTGATTTTACTTTTCCTTTGGCAATATCGTCAAGTTTTGGTTTGTACTTGCATGTTTTTTTGACTCTTTCTTTATTTTCTTCAACAGTTACGGTGCATGGTCCCATATCACACGTCCATTTGTTTTGTACAGCAAAGTCTGTCTCTGTCAAATCTACACCGTGTTTTTCCATCATTTTATGACATGCAAAATTTGGCATCCCTTTGTTTGGTTTGAACCATGGCATGTCCTTTGTGTACTGATCTTGAAGATGTTTTGAGGCAGTAACAACAAATGAACTACCAAAATATCCTGCAACGCTTGCAGCAATTAGTGATTTTCCAATTCCTGTTGGTGCTGAAAGTAATATCACTTTGGCACCAGAATTAATCTTCTCCTGAATCTCTTCTATGAGTTTCTCCTGAAGAGGTCTTGGTGTATACTCTTTTGGAAATGAATTAAGAATAGTTTTCTGAGATGACATCTAAAAAAATCCCCAAACTACTAAAGTTAAACCTATTTCAGCTATCTTGATTAACCGTTTGTAAATAATACTGACTGTGATTACAGACACTTCCATCCTAAAATCATTAAATGATTACATTTTACGTAGAATTCAAGAGGTTCCATTAGAGATCAAAGAGACCTCTCTTGAAACAAAAAAGGTTTGGAAGTGTGATAGCGAACTTGATTTTCTTTACGGATATTATGTAGGAAAAATTGAAGAAGCCACATTACATTATCTTCTAAAATCAACCCGTGCATCTGCTGGTGGTTATGTTGATACTTTTGAAATTAGAGGAATAATAGAAGAACATCGTGACAAATTACAAAACGCAATTAAAACTGGACTAGAATAGTATGAAATTTTGTCCAAAATGTAATGACAGAATGAACGGTGTTTACTGTACTACGTGTGATAAAGATAAACTTCCAGAGCGGATTAAATTTTCAGATTACTCAAATCAAAAACTAAACAGTTGTGACAAGGGATGTGGTGCAAAAATCTACTTTGATGAGGATTTCAAAACAGAACAAGGAAAATTCATACCCATAGACAGGAATACTGGACGACCACACAACTGTCAAAAAATCAAATACAAAAAGAAATTTTAGAAATGCTTATCTAAAATTATGATAACTAATTACGATGGGATTAACTGAAGCTGATGCAAAGGCTCTAGTAAGTGAGGGAATTTTATCTGCAGATTATGATGAACACGAAGAAGCAATCGAGTTTTACGACAAGGCTCTAAAAATTGTAGAAACTGGAGAAATTTACCTAAACAAGGGAATCTCACTAGTGGAATTAGAAAAATATGATGATGCAGTTACATGTTATGACAAAGCATCTGCCCTTGATGCAAACGATTCTCTAATCTGGTACAATCGAGGCGTTGCATTAACACAACTCGAAAGGTATGATGATGCACTGTCAAGTTATGAAAAGGCAATTGAGGTATCACCTGGCTATGCAGATGCTTGGTATAACAAGGCAGAACTGTTAAAGCACAAGGGTCAAGATGCAGAATCTGAAAACTGTTTTGCCAAAGTTAAGGAACTAGAAGGCGAATAATCATCTCTTGCGTTTTAGTATGATTCCACCAATTATGGCACCTACAACTATCACACCAATCACTCCATACAGAATGGTTTGATCACTTCCTGATTCACTTGATGTAAATTTCTCAACTTCCACAACTGGAGCTTCTGATATTCTGATAATCTTGTCATTATCTCCATTTGCTGTTAGTAGATACAACACTCCATCAGGACCAATCTGTGCAGTACGAATTCTTCCAAACTCACCTTCAAACATTTTCTCTGCACTGACTAGTGAACCATCTTTTGCAATATCAAGAACCATTAGATGTTGTCCTCTAAGAGCACCTACCAAAAACTTTCCATCTAAACTTGGAATTTTATTAGAATCAAAGTAAACCATTCCACTTGGTGCCCATGTTGTTTGACCGCTATGTATGATTGGGTTAACAAAACTATCATCAGATGAATCACCTACAACTTTTGGCCATCCATAATTTTTGCCCTTTACTATCACGTTAATCTCATCATGTCCATATCCCATCTCTCCAGATGGTCCGTGTTCAGATGAAACTAAAAGACCGTCGTTAGACCATGCAATTCCTTGTGGATTACGATGTCCATAAGAAAAGATTAGACTAGAATCAAATGGATTGTCATCTGGTATTGTTCCGTCTGGATTAATTCTTAGAATTTTTCCTGCCAAAGATGACAAATCTTGTGACCATCCGGGATTGACTGCATCGCCTGTTGTAATGTACAGTTTGTCATCAGGACCAAAAGCAATTCTTCCACCATCGTGCCATGGTGCACCTGGTATATCATCTATGACTGTCTTTTTGTCTATCAGTTCATCTCCGTCAACTGTAAAGCTAAAAACTTTGTTTTGAAAAAACTCCAGTTCCAAATTTGTTTGGTAAACGTAAATCTTGTTATTTTCTTCAAAATTTGGATGTAGTGCAAGTCCTAATGTTCCTCCTTCATATGATCCGCTCTTTGGGAACGTTTGAATCACTTTTGCTTCTCCAAAACTTTCAATTTTCCATATCCGTCCATCTCTTTCTGAAAAGTAAATGTCTCCGTTTGGAGCAAAGACCATCTCCCATGGGTTGTTCAGTCCATCAACTACCACATCTATGTTCATCTCACCAAATGCAGGTGCAAGTAACGAAACAAATGCAATTACAATTCCTGCAATCAAAAGTCTCATGATTAAAAGATGCATTTTTTGCTTAAAATTCTATGCAAAATGTCTGGAAATTTTTCTTGCTTCATAATTCGGCGTTCAAATGAACTTTGTCTCATCACTGTTTGAGGAAGTCAGAGAGAACCTCATCTAATCTATAATCATCAGCAATAATCTAAACTACACCTGACTATTTAGAACCATTCATTGAAAATAATCCTGAAAAGACAACTTGCGTTGCCCTTCCAGGCAGAGAAATTAATCTCCTGTTGGCGTGCAAACCAATAGAAATTATCAATTTTTTTACAAACAAAAACGTTTCTGAATAAGAATGAAATACTCTTTTGATCAAGGTATCATATGGTATATGCGTGGATAATTCCAATCTCAATAGTCGCAATTTTAGGAATTTCTGGCTATTTGGTATACAGATTTGTCATCTTTGACATATTGGCAAATAGCACAATCAATAACACTCTGAAAAAATACAACATCAAAAAAACCCAACATGAGATAATTAGGGAATTTCATGCAAACAAAGGTGAAAATCTAAGTGATTCAGAAATTAACCGTCTGGCAAAACAATATCGTAGAAACGAACCTGATCAATTTTTAGCAATGTATGATACTTTGCGAGATAAACAGTAAGTTTAGCGTCTATCTTCGACTGGTATCTGTATGAATGGTGTTCCACCTTCACCGACTACAAGTGGTAGTTTTCCATCCCATGCTTGTGTCTTTAGCCATTCTAGATAGTATGGATTGTTTGCAAGTGCTTGATTGATAATGTTAATTGCTTCGGCCTCTCCTTGTGCTTCTGCAATGTTTGCTTGTGCAATACCAACTGCTTGTGCTTCAAACTGTCTTGCCTCTACCTCAATTCTTCTCAAGTCATTTTCTGCTTGTAGTGCACGTTGTTCTGCTTCTACTTTGGCCTCAATTGCTTGTGCAAATAGTGGTGAGAACTGAAAGTCTGTAATTGATACTGTATCAGTTGAAATGTTGAAACTTGCAAGACGATTACCAATTTCAGCTTCAATGTCTTGTTTTACTTGAGGTCTCTTTGTGATTAATTCCTCAGCGTCATAATTTGCAGTTACCTGTTTGACAACTTCTTCTACAGTTGGTTGAATGATACGGTTCTCATAGTCAAGACCTACCTCTTTGTATAGATAGTGAACAGAGTTTGGCTCTGGCTTGTAGTTTACAGTTATCTCAGTTGAAACTGTCTGCAAGTCCTGTGATGCCGACGTTGTCGACTTTGTATACTTTAAGGTACGAACTTCAATTGGAACTACTGAATCTTGGAATGGAACAATAAAGTGAAGTCCTTCTTCAAGTGGTGGTTGATTTAATTCAACTGCATTCCAGTGAAGTAAGACTCCTCTGAATCCCGCATCTACAATTGATACTGCAGATCCAACAATAACTCCAATAATGATTAAAACTATAATTCCGCCAACAATTCCTTTGGCTTTTCCAACGTTTACCTGTACGGGTCTATTCTGATACTTTGACAATGTGTACATTATGAATTTACTCTAAATATAGTATGCGAAGTTTTCAGGCTTGAGAAATTCTTAATTTCACTTAGTCAAATATTTAGTATGTTTTGCCAAAGATGTGGAGTAAAAAAGGCTGAAAATGGAGATTACTGCGCATCTTGTGGTAGAACGGCAATTAAGACCCTATCCTGGTGGAATAAAATTTCACTACCTAAAAAAATCGCCATTTGCTTTGGAATTGGATTTGGCGCCTTTCAGGGATTGAACTTTGTTATTGCCTATCTAATGGAACTTAGTGGTAACATTAGCGGAACCTGATTCAAAATTAAAATATAGTTAATGACTAATTATGAATGACAGCTGTCTTCGTCAGTCAGCGGTCAATGTTTGACCGTTGTAGTCAATAATGATGGAGATGGCAGAGTAGGTCTGAGGGCTATCAGACCGAAAACCATCCCATCTTTTTAAATTCTAAAGTTTTAGTTATTTTGATGCAAAATTATCTTCTACTGTTAGTTGTATCAGTTGCAATAATTGGAATACAAGGAGCATATGCAACTCACATCTCGCAACCAATAATGACTGTACAGGATAGTCTTGTCTATTCGTACGGTGATAATCTAACAATTTCTGGCTGGGTTAACTACAGCGATGAACCAACATCGGATGTCTTACTGAGTGTAAAGATTTCAAATCCTAATCGAACGGTCATATCTGATTTTTTCATAACAAGTGATTCAAAAGGAGAGTTTGCATTTCCATTTGAACTGTCTGAAGATGATCAGTCTGGTGATTATCTTGTAAACATAATGAGCATGTGCAGAGAGGTGCACAGAGATATTTGTACTCACAAAACTGCAGAGATATCAGTAAGCGTTCTTGGAGAAGAAAGTAAGATTCCTGAATGGGTCAGAAACGTCTTTGTTTGGTATGCACAAGATACGATTTCAGAAAAAGAACTCTTGAACGCAATACAATTTCTTATCAATGAGAAAATTATCATAGTAGAATCTTAATTCAGACAGTAGAAAAAAGCCTATATCTTACGGTGTTGTATAATACGCCATGGAATTTGACGCAGTCATGAAACGTATAATGGACTCTGATGACAACATTCGAAACTGCATAGTAGCTGATACAGAAGGCGAGATTAAAGCATCCATGCATAGGGATGGTGTTCGTAACTATCTTTCTGAAGAAGAAACTGCTGCATCACTAAAACGTGCAGCAAGTTCTTGGAAGGCAAGAAAACAACTATCTCCAAAGATTGGCCGTGGACAGTATGCAGTTGCAGCATTTGAAAAGCTAACAAGAATGACCTTTCCTGCAGGCGAGAATCATTTGGTGTTTGTTAGCATGGCTTCTAATCCTGTCAGAGATGATATCTACCAAGGCGGAAGAGAAGACGTCATTGAGCATGTCTTAAACATACTTAGCGGAGATCCAACAAAGAATTAGTCATGAGCAAATACATGAACATGGAGTGTCCCAAGTGTGGACGTAAACTAAAAGAGCATTCTAGAAGTGAATTAGCAAAGTGCTCACTGAAAAACTGGACTTCAGGCTGGAAAAAATGATTTTTTTCATCAAAAGTGAAAAATTCTTTACACCGATTAATTAGTACAAATTTCTCAAAATTGATCATGAAAATTAGTCTGGTAGTATTAGGTATGTTTTGTATTGCAAGTATGTTATCATTACCAAGTATCTCTGCTCAAACACCAAGTTTGGAAGTTGAACAATCAACTTATGAAAAACTAGTTGGACAAAGCATAATTACAAAATTTTTTGGATATATCGATGAAACAGCAAAAGGTACTAGAGTACTACTTACAATTACCACTCCCGATGGATTAGAAATTGAAAATAGAGTGTATCCTTCAAGTACAGGATATTTTGAGTTGTTTCAAAATCTAGATAAAAATGCCGAACTAGGAGCATATGATGCAACTGCTACTTATCATGATGAGATAATTGGTAATGCGTCGTTTGATCTAGTAGATGATGGAAATTATTCTCTTACTGCACAACCTGAAATTAAAAATGATAAACAAATTCCAGAATGGATAAAAAATGTTTTTGTCTGGTATGGTGATGATTTAATCAGTGAAAAAGAATTGCTTTCTGCCATAACATTCCTCATAAATGATGGAATTATCAATATAGAAAATTAGTGTGGAAGAGAAACCGAAGTCTCTCTCCCACCCATGAACTGTGGTTCATGGAATCAACGGTTTGACTTACTACTCCTGTGATAAAAATCTATGACGTACAGGGATCCATTTTATCTACAACTTGTGCGTATATCACGCCATGATGTGGGAAAATGTTACTCCATTCCAGGTGGACAAGTTATGGTCGCAGGTAGTCCATTACTACATTGACAAAAAACACATGTCAAAAGAGGAGGCTAACAAAATTGCAGCAGCCGTTGTAAAAAAGGAGATTGAAAAAAACACATGCCAAAACATTACATGCAGACATCTCAAATCCAAACATCTAGGTGATAAACGACAATGCATGGTTGTCACATGTCCATGTTCGGAATTTGTAAAAAAACAATGATTTATGAGATTAAAAATGATAAAATGTCTACAAGTTTATAACTAAAATCTGAAAAACGTCAAAAAATTTAGCTCTAACATAACTTTCTCTCATAATTTTATTTCAAATACTATTCAGACTTTTGTTCATCATGGTAGAAGCATACGATGTGAAGGCCAGAAAGAAGGTCCAGATAAAGGATCCTAAAGTCGTTCAACTAAAGAACGGACGTTACGCTATCAAAGGAACATCTTCTGAAACAGGTATCACAGTTATGAGAATATGTGGTTCTGACAAGGCTAAAGCACAAGCACTAATCTAGAACCTTAACAAAAATGTGGTCCCTTTTTGTTTTTTAGAAAATTTATCAAGCGTTTGCTGTAAAATATTTTGAAAAAAGTGTGAGCAGAGACAGTAGTTTCAATTCTATTTACTAGAAAATTACTAAAGCTCTTCCATTTGTACATGCGTATACTTTGGTTATAGATATTTCAAATGAAGATTATTTAGCTAGGAGTGAACTGTACATTCATGCAAGAAAATACTGTTAATGACTTGAAGATGATTCAGGAATGGTTTGAGACTAATCGTGTACGGGAAGCAGGAATTATAGAAAATGTAAAAAATCAGCCAGCCTCTCCTGAGCGAGACGAGATGATTGAACTGTGCAAGGGAAACATTGAGGAGTTTTCAATGATGATTCAATTGGTTGCATCTATAATTGAACGTGAAAAAAAATAACTATTTTGTAGTAACTTTTGATTCTTGAAGTCTTTGAAA
>CACFJZ010000006.1 GCA_902566725.1 uncultured marine group I thaumarchaeote | reverse complement strand
TTGATAATTTTACTTGCTTCATCTTCATTAATGAAAACACCAACTTCTTTCTTTTCTGAAACATCTTTCTTTTCTTTTTTTGTCTTATCTTTTCCGCCTTGTGATTTTTCACTTGAGGAAACAGATTTGTTCTTGGCTCCCATATTTCTCCAACTTTAATTCCTATTTATAAACGAACAAAAATTCTCTTTTCAACTTTATTAACGGTTTATCTGTAAACTTTGCATGGGAATTGTATCAAAAGGTTCTACATGTGATGTAGAAGGTTGTGATGAAGTTGCAATTCGCTCTCTAAACACCAAAAAAGTTGAAGATGCGGGATTACGAGTTAATTCTTCTGGCAAAAAAACTGCGCTTTGTAAAAAATGCTACAAAGAATGGAAAAAAGCAACTAAAGAAGACCGCTCTTTAGAACGTGCTAGATATGACCGAGGTTAATTACGGCATAAATCCTTGATTATTTGGCTTACAATCTGTTAAATTATGTAATCTTTGTCTGATTTCTTCTAATTCTGCATCAGTTTGTGCCTCGCTTGCTGCTTCTTTTAATGTCAATAACATGTTTGTGTTAAATGAATTCAGTGAAATTGTATTACCAGCTAAATTGTTTTCAATACAGGATTCTATTTCTTTCATCACTGAATTATTGTTCTGCGTTTCAATTGTAATTGGGCTTTCTATAGAAATTTCTGATTCACTAAAAAAATATGCTGATGATGAAAACCCAATAACTGCCACAGCGACAATTATAATTGGAAACATTTTTCCCATATTTTCCCACAAAGAATGTTCTATTAATTTCTTATACACCGAATCATTTACATTGAAAAAGGTCTACAAAACCAATTATGGGTAAAAGAAAAGATGGTAAACATGCACGATTTGCAGATCAGAAAGCCGCACGAAGAAAAGCTAATAAAAAATCTTAATCGACATTGATGTCTGCTTTTTTCAAAATCTCTGCAAATTTTTCAGGTACTTTGATAGCTGATTGTTGAAGTGTTTCATAATATTTGTCTAGATTTTTGTAAATTCTTTTAGGTTCTTTAGGTTCTTCGTTAGCAAGTGCATACAATGCTAGAACTGGAAATGCAATTGTTGAATCTGTATACACTGTAATCAAATCTTCATGCGAATCTTGTACTTTCCCCCAACTTTTTCCTTCTTGTAATGTTGCACCTGACAAACCTCCTGTATCTGGTCTTGCATCTGTTATCTGAATTATGTAATCCTGGCCTCCATGATCTTTTCTTAAAATTTGATCTAACAGCGGTCCTGTTTGTTGTGCAGTATTTTTTGGTACCCCTCCACCTAATTCTAATATACCTGACTTTTTTGCATTATATACAATTGCTGCTTGTTCAATAATCTCTCTGACAAAATCCAAATTAAATGGTTGATTCTTTAATCTATGAACTGCAAGATTTAGTGCAAGTGATGAATCTTTTAACGTTGAAACATAGACTGGGACATCCAATTCATAAGCTGTTGTAAGGAAACTTTTCTCTGGAAATTTTGATTTTTCTTTACTAATTTTACCCAAAACGTTACAAAATTCTGCTGTAGTAAACGGCTCTTGTGATAATTTATCTTTGAAAATATTCTGAATTATATTATCTTGTAATTCTAAGGTCTCATAAAATTTGACATAGACGTCTCTAATTCTCACAATCTCTTTCTCATACAATATGTTATCATCTACCTCAAAATGTCCTTGTTTTACAGGTAGGCCCCATGCAAAATGATCTTCATGGTATACATTTGCGCCTGTTGTAACAATCCAATCTACAAATCCTTTTTCTAAAAGCGTCTTAATTATCCCTCCAAACCCTACCGGCGTCATTGCTCCTGCGACTGTTAAACAAATTGTTGCATTATCTTGTATCATTTTCTGATATAATTTTGCAGCCTCTCCTAATTGTCTAGCATTAAATCCTGAATTTGCATAAATTTCTACTAATTCTTTCACAGTTGTTTTAGAGTTTAATTTGATATGTGGAATATCCTTTCCTTCAAAGTGGTGGTGGTTCACATCAAAATTTGCTCTATAAGTAAAATAAGCTTTTATGTTCTAATATTTCGTGAACCATCATCATCTTCGGATTCACTCTCAAATCGTTTTACCATTTTTAATGTGTCATCAATTATGTCACACAAATGAACATCTACTTCAGTACTGAACATTAATAATCCGTCTTTACCACATGCCATTGTTATTCTGTTTACTTTTTGATATCTAGTCATAGCATATTCTGGGTCTCCGATTTCTGATGAGAATTGTTTTCTAGTTTTCCATCTCATAATTGCTTGTGTCATAGATTTTTTTGTTTGATCTTTATCAAAATGTCGTACTGTTCCGTTTTGCATTTTTTCATAAACATCACCACTAAATGAATTATAGACTCCTACGTAACGGATCTTTTCATTAGACTCTAGTAATTCATTACAAAGTTTACTGTAATCCATAACAAAAGAATTTCATAACTAAATGTGTTATAAGGTTATTCATTTCTTTTAATATGATAATTCATAAATACTAATATGAAATTTATTGATATTCCTGATGCATCGAGAATTACTGGTGATCCTGTTAATCGTACAACTATAATTTCTGATGGAAAAATTCAACAAGATGGTGTAGAAATAATTAAAATCGAATTACTTCAATATAAGATAAAATCTGAAGAAAAGTTAGGAGATTATTCTGTAATCACTGCTTTGATTCAAACTGATCTTGGAGAAATTGAAATATTGTATGATGAGGGTTATAGGGGTAAAAATGCATTACAAGATTCTGCAAATATGTTGACGCAAAATCTAGGTCTTTCTGGTTTAATACTTCGTAGTTTAATTTCATTAAAGAACCACATAGAGAAAAATTGAGAAGCCAAAACTATCATTATAAACTAGGTAATGACGATCGTAAACCAAAATGTGCATTATGTGATGATGATTCTGCTTATTATTGTAACATGAATGATCTATATTATTGTGAAAAACATGTTATTGGACACGATGAAAATGAATCCTGATTATTTAATACGCAGTTAATTTACCAAATTCTGTTGGACGACAGCATTCGTAACGAGTTAGTGGAAAAAATTGCACAAAAAATATCTGAAGAAAAAATTCCATACGACGATCCTTCTCATGAAGTAATAGAATACCTCCAAAAATATGCAATTAGTCTTGGTGTAGACATATCAAACACAGAAGATTTGGTTGCTGAAGCATTTCTTTATCTGTCTATGAAAAATGCAGGTGATGTTGACCCACTAACCAAAGGTGATCAATTTGGTGCAGGATTTAGTTAATTATCCATTGATTTGAATTTTTTTATTGCTTCTTTTGCAAGATTTTCTGTCTCTTCTTGATCAAATTTGGTTGGATCATCATTGGCAAAGTGTTCATGTTCTTTGTCTTTTTTTTCTTTCATACCTTGTATTGTTACTAAGAAAATTATAAGTTGTGGCAAATACTCCAGTCAATATGCGAATTTTGCAATTACACTGTGATAATATCTCGTATGAAGCTACTAAAAAAGAGATAAAATCTGCTGAAGATATAGAGCCAAAACCAGTCTCAATTGATGAAGTTGTAGTTTGTTTTGTTGCCGTAGAAAATGGTGATGATGATGATGTTGCTTTAGATGCAATATCTCAAGTTAAGGAATCTATGGAAAAAATTGGGTGTAAAAAATTATTGTTATATCCATATGCACATCTAAGTTCTGATTTAGCTGCTCCGTCTACTGCACTGTCTCTTTTGAAATTAATGGAATCTGAATCTAATGATTTGGAGGTTAGCCGTGCACCATTTGGTTGGACCAAATCATATAATGTAAAAGTTAAAGGGCATCCATTAGCTGAAAGCTCAAAAGTAATCACTGCCAGTGATAAAAAAGAAAAAACTTCAACTGCTTTAGAATCTGAATCAAAAATCAAATCTTATTGGTATATTCTATCTCCTGACGGAACTATGACTGAATTTGATAAATTTGATTTCTCTAAACATAAAAAATTAGAAAAATTAGCAAAGTATGAATCTGCTAAAAACCGAAATGTTGATCAACCTCCTCCTCATGTTGCATTAATGAAAAAACTTGCAATTGCAGACTATGAACCTGCATCTGATCATGGAAATATGCGATTTTTCCCAAACGGCCGTCTGATAAAATCTCTCTTAGAGCAATATGTTACAAACAGAGTAAAAGATTATGGTGGTTATGAAGTAGAGACTCCAATTATGTATGATTCACATCATCCTAGCATGGAGAGTTATTTCAACAGATTTCCCGCAAGACAGTATAACATTGATGCAGATGGAAAACAATTATTCTTAAGATTTGCAGCATGCTTTGGACAGTTCCTGATAGCACATGATATGCAAATTTCTTATAAAAATTTACCATATCGATTGTATGAAATGACTCGATACAGCTTTAGACGTGAACAATCTGGTGAATTAGTTGGTCTTAGAAGATTAAGAGCATTTACGATGCCCGACTGTCATGCATTTTGTAAAGATATGCCACAAGCAGTAGATGAATTCAGAAAACGTTTTGAGTTATCACGAGATGTTCTACAAAATGTTGGTATTGAAAATGATGATTATGAAATGGCTATACGATTTACAGAGGACTTCTACAATGAAAATAAAGAATTAATTCTTGAAATGGTAAAAAAATTAGATAAGCCTGTTTTAGTTGAGACGTGGAAAGAACGCTTCTTTTACTTTGTTTTAAAATGGGAGTTCAACTATATTGATAATCTAGGAAAGGCTTCTGCATTATCTACTGATCAAATTGATGTTGAAAATGGTAACAGATATGGAATTGAATTTGTAGATGAAAGCAATTCTACATTACATCCAATCATCCTGCATAACTCTCCTAGTGGTGCAATTGAACGTGTAATTTATGCCCTCCTTGAAAAATGTGCAAAAGATGCCAAAGAAGGTAGAAAACCAATGTTTCCATTATGGCTTGCTCCTACACAAGTTCGTATAATTCCATTAAAAGATGAGTTTATGGACTTTTCTCAAAACTTATTTGAAAAACTTACTGAAAAAAATATTCGTGTTGACATTGATGATAGAAATGAATCAATTGGAAAGAGAATCCGTGAATCTGAAAAGGAATGGATTCGTTATGTGCTTGTAATTGGAGAAAAAGAGGTTAATTCTGAAAATCTCAGTGTTCGTGACAGAACTCAAAGTGATGTTCGTGATATTTCGTTTGATGATTTTATTAATGAAATACAATCTCAAACTCAAGAAAAGCCAAATTCTACTCTAAATTTACCTCCCTTGTTATCCAAAAGACCTGTAATTCAGGTGTAATGAATAACTTATCATTTCTTCTTGATGGTTAAATAGAAATTTTGTAATAAAATTTCATGCATGGAAAACTTCTGATATGCACCGATTGTGGTGAATCTCCTAGTTCATGCGTGTGTGATGAGTCTTCTTCTCCGCCTAACTAATGGGCATGAGTTTATTTTAAAGTGAATTCACTTCTGTATAATGAGTTTCAGTGATTTGTATTTGACAAATTCTCCTAAGCTTATTTCTCCATCGGATAATTCTGAACCTGTAGCTAAATTGTTTGGTATTCCTTTTGATTCAACTCATTCATACAAACCTGGATGTAGATTTGGTCCTGATGTAATTCGTGATGCATTTAACAATATTGAAATTTTTATGCCTGAATTTGGTGTTGATTTGGAGCAAGTGAACATACAAGATTTGGGAAATCTGGAACACACAGTTGTTGCTCAAAATATGATTGACATGGTTAGAAAAACAACAAGTGAATTGAAGGATACATCAAATCAATTAATCATCTTAGGCGGTGAACATTCTCTAACCTATGGTTCTTACATGAGTTATCCAAAAGATACCGGTTATGTTGTATTTGATGCACATTATGATCTCAGAGATGAATATGCAGGTACAAAATTGAGTCATGCAGCATATTTACGAAGAATTATTGAAGAACGTGGTTCTGAAAATATTATTCATGTTGGTGCTCGCGCATATGTTAAAGAAGAACTAGAATTTCTAACTGAACATAATGTGAAAACCATCTCTGATTCTGAGATTAGAATAGGTGACGGTCCAAAATTGCTGCAAAAGATGACTGAAAAATTCGAAAATCTCTATGTTAGCATTGATTTAGATGTCTTAGATCCTGCTTTTGCTCCTGGAGTTGGAAATCCTGAAGCCATAGGTATAACTTCTCGTGAATTATACGACATGGTTGTTTCTTTAAAAAATTCACGTATCAAGGCTGCAGATATTGTTGAATTAAATCCTACATTTGATAATGGTTCTACTGCATCATTGGCTGCACGTTTAATGTCAATAATTATATCTATGAACATAAAGTGAGGAAATTCATTGTTAAACAATTTACGTGATTCATTAAAACCTGCATTACAAAAAATTGGTAAAACTTTTGCAGCTACCGGATTATCTCCTAATGTATTTACAGGAATTGGACTTGCACTTGCTTTTGTTGCTTCAATAATTTATGGTATTGGCACTGAATACTCGCTAATTCTAGGTGGTCTTGCATTATTAGCTTCTGGTTTTTTTGATATTGTTGATGGCCAAGTTGCTCGTTATGCAAATAAAATGTCAAAATCAGGAGGATTCTTAGATTCTGTTTTTGATAAAATTGCCGAAGTTGCAATATTCTTTGGAATTCTACTTGGAAATTATACTGAACCCTATTTGGTATTTATTGCAATCACTCTATCATTATTAGTCAGTTATGCTCGTGCAAAAGCTGATGCTGCAGGAATTACTATGCAGGGCATAGGTATTGGGGAAAGAGCTGAAAGATTACTTGTAATTGCAATTATTGGAATCATTGGTTTTATGGAAATCGCAGTAATAATTGTAATAATTATCGCAGGTATCACATTAGCGCAACGTATTGCTGTATTAGCAAAAAAGCATTAACTTATCCGCGAAGTTTGGTATGCTTTCGTCTCTGATCTGCTGAGCGAATCTTTAGAACTTTGAAGTGGATTGCACATGAGATACAATACCATTTTGTAATTTTTGGTGCAGCAATGTATGCACCTTGTGCTCTCAATTCTTTTGCCAATTGATGTTCTACTAAACTTAAACGTGAAGTAACCTTCTTTGCTTTATCTTTTGGAACTGTTGCTCCACAATTTACACATTGGACGGTCCCTGATGCACCCTTTCCGCCTTTTCGTCTACCTCTACTTGCACGTTTTGATGGCATGTTGTGCATTCAAATCTTGGATATATAAATGCGTTATAGGAATTAAAAAAAGTAATTTAAAGATCAATCTCTACTAGCGAATAATGAAAGGACTGTGTGATAATTGCCTAGCTTCAAATGTAGATGTAATTTCTCTTAAAGGAAAGTCACTTTGTTCGGATTGTGTAAATAAGGATTCAAATAAGTAGTCTAAAATACAATTTTTGCTCATCATGAAAGTTGGAATTTTCTCTCATTGTACTATTGATACAATCATTTATGAAAATGAACAATATGAAGCGCCAGGAGGTCCTGCAAGTTATTGCTCCATAACCTCTCAAAAATTAAAACACGATGTTAATCTATATACAAAATTTCATTCAAATTATTCTTTACATGACTTTTTTAAAGAAAATAAAATATCAATTCCTAATGCTGTTTCTGAAAATGATACTACCAAATTCCGTCTTGAATTAGATGGAACAGATCGAAAATTATTTGTTGAAAATACATGTCAAAAAATTGATTTCATTGAAAATGATGATGATGGAACAATTGTTAGTCCTGTTTTTGATGAAATCTCATTAGATACATACTCTCAAATTAAAGATTCAGGTAATTTCGTATTTTTAGATCCTCAGGGATTTTTACGAGAAAAAAATGAAAATAATCAAATCTCACTAAAAAAAACAGATCTTAATTTATCAAACATTAATGCAATCAAAATGAATCCTGACGAACTGTTTGCATTAACTGGTTTAACTCGAAATGATGGAATTAAACAATTACAAAAACTTGGAATTGAATATGTGATTTATACAAACAAACAAGAAATATCTCTACTTGTAAAAGATAAACTGTATAGTATTAAACTACCAAAAATGACTCTCACGGATACTACTGGAATAGGTGATATTTTCTGTGCTACATTTGTTTGTACGATGTTAAAAGAAAAAGACTTTTTGTGGGCATTATCGTTTGCAGGAGGTGCTGCACAGGCCGCATTAGAATCAAAGGCATTTGGTCTTGAAAAAATTCCAGAAAAAAACGCATTGGAAACAAACGGTTCTTATTTTTATAATATGGTTGAATTTGAACAGATCTAACATATATTGTCCATAATGAAATAATTTATCTATGCATATTGGAATATTTGGAACTGGATTAACTGATTCCTCAGAAAAATTTCTTAAAAAAATTTTAGATGAAAATAATATATCTTCATCAAAAATTGGAACAAAATCTAAGAATAAAAAATCTGATTGTGTATTTGTACTTGGAGGAGATAAAGGTGTTAGAAATTATTTTCATAGAACATTTGATTCTTCTATCCCTGTTTTAGGAATTAATGAATCTGAATCTGATGGATTTCTTTCTCAACTTGATTTGAAACAACTACCTTCCATGATTCCTCGAATTAAAAAAATGGATTTTGAAACTGAACAAGTCACTCGTTTAGGTGTAAAAATTGATGGAAAAAATGTTTATCCTGTACTGAATGATGTTGCAGTATTTTCTTCAAGGAGTGCAATGCTGATGGAACATACTCTTAGAGTAAATGGTGATGAAGTATGGCATGATAGTAGTGATGGAGTAATCATCTCCACACCTATTGGTTCTTCTGCATATTCAATGTCTGCTGGTGGTCCTGTAATTTTTCAAGATTCTGACGTTTTTGGAATAATCTCTGTTAACTCTTTAGATATTACACGAAGACCTCTTGTTGTATCAAACTCTAGTGTAATTGAAGTTGATGAAATATCATCAAGATTACATTGTGAAGTTGTTTTAGATGGATTAGATCGTTATAAAGTAAAAACATCTGTTGAAGCAACCAATTATGCCCCTTCTGCAAACATTATTCGTCTGAAAAAAGATACCACTGCAATTTCTGCTATTGCAAAGAAAGTCAAATTGGCAGAAGAACTATTCAACATGCCTCCTAGCTCAAAACTACTTCTCAAGATTCTCGAATATGAAGGCACTATGAGTCAAAAAGAATTGGTGAAGAAAACTTTGCTGCCTGATAGAACTGTACGTCTCGCGATGAGTCATCTTTTAGAAAAAGGATATGTAAAAAAGAAAGTTTCAGTCAGAGATTCACGTCAAAAAATTTATGAAATTTCTAAATTAATTAATTCTGATTTGCAGCAGTAGTGAATGCTTTGAATACATGTTCTGGGTATCCAGGTCTGCTATTGAATTCTGGATGGAATTGTACGCCTACAAAAAATTTATGATCAGGTATTTCTAAAATTTCCATTCGTCTGCCATTATCGCTTTCCCCAGAGAAAATCATACCTTTTTGTGCAAACTCATCCAGATATTTTGTATTAAATTCATATCTATGTCTATGTCTTTTTGAAATTTTTACATCACCATAAATTTTGTTGGCAATTGTATCTGGTTTGACATTTATCTCGTTTGCTCCCAATCTCAAAGAACCTCCCATGTCTGTAACTCCATCTTGTTCAGGCAGTAAATCGATTATTGGATTATTTGTATTATTTTCAATCTCTGTAGAGTTTGCATCAGTATGATTACACACATTTCTTGCAAATGAGACTGCTGCTAATTGAAATCCAAAACAAATTCCAAGATATGGTATATTTTTTTCTCTTGCAAAATTTGCAGTCTTGATTATGCCTTCTGAACCCCTTGTACCAAAACCTCCAGGAACTAAAATTCCATTGTATTTTGATAAGGTTTCTACATTTCCATTAATATTTTCTGAATCAATCCAATCAATTGAAATCTTTTTTCCAATTGATGCCGCTGCATGTTTTAGTGCATGATTTACACTTACATAACTATCTGCCAATGTAACATATTTTCCAACCATCGCAATATTGATTGGTTCTCCTTCATTATGTAATGAATTAACTATTTTATTCCATACATCCCAATTTTGTGATGCATTAACGTATCCCATTTTATTAAATTTTTTGAATATTACGTCCACTAATCCTTGTTCATAAAGTACTTCTGGTACTTGAAAAATTGAGTCAACATCATGACAAGAAAATACATCATTATTTGTCACATTTGTAAACATTGAAATTTTATTTCTTGTTTTATCTTGAAGTGGACTGGAACATCTAACACATAGTAAATCAGGTTGAATACCAATCCTTCTTAATTCTTGTACACTATGTTGAGTTGGTTTGGTCTTTTGTTCTCCCACTACATCTAGTGCTGGTGCTAATGTTACATGAACAAACATTACATTCTCGGAACCTTCTTCAACTCTAATTTGTCGTAAAGCTTCTAAAAATGGAAGACTTTCAATGTCTCCTACTGTTCCTCCACATTCTACTACCAATATTTCTAATTCTTCATCTGCAGCAATTTTCTTAATTCTGTTTTTTATTTCATCAGTTACATGAGGAATAATCTGTACACAAGCTCCGAGATATTCTCCTTTTCTTTCAGATTCTATAACACTTGAATAAATTTGAGCCGTTGTAATGTTATGTGATTTTGGAATATCTTGATTTAGAAATCTTTCATAATTTCCTATATCCATATCACACTCTCCTCCATCATCTGTAACAAAGACTTCTCCATGTGCAATTGGATTCATTGTTCCTGCGTCATAATTCAGATATGGATCAATCTTTACACATGAGACTTTTTGATCTGATAGCTGTAATAATTTACAAATTGAGGAAGATACGACTCCTTTACCTAAACCAGACATAACTCCCCCTGTAACAAAAATAAACTTTGTCTGCATTAAATTATTATAAACTTCTTATTTTTATTCCTTTATTTCGTTATCTTGTTTTATTCTTTAGTTTCTTTGTAAATGTGAAAATCTTACTCTCAATCTTATTTGCAGGCGTATTTTCCATGATCTTGATATTTGCACTACCCACAATTACTGCATCTGCTCCTGATGAAACATATTTGTGAACATCCTTGTCTGTAGATATTCCAAATCCTACTCCTACTGGAATTTTTCCATTTGCGGATCTTTTTGTATTCTTTAATGCATCGATTGTATACTTGTGAATTTTTGTTTGAACTCCAGTTGTACCAAACACTGCCACCATATACAAAAAACCTGATGTTGCTTTGATTATCTTCTTTAGTCTATCATTTTGTGTATTTGGTGATACCAAGAATATTGTATCCATACCTGACTTTTTTGCTGCTTTTACATAGTCTTTAGATTCTTCAATTGCCATGTCTGGTAAAATTAATCCGTCAATTCCTGCTTTTTTTGCCCGTGAAATGAATTTTTGATATGTTTGATTATACAAGATATTTGTATATGTCATCAAGACTAATGGAATATCTGCCTCTTTACGAATTTTTTTTACAATTGCAAAAAAATCATCAATTTTAGTTCCTTTGTTTAATGATTCTGTACTTGCCATTTGTATTGTTGGACCATCTGCTATTGGATCTGAAAATGGAAATCCTAGTTCAATAATGTCTGTTCCGCCTTTGATTAATCCTCTCACTGCAGATAATGTTGCTTTTTCTGATGGATATCCTGCCATAATATATGAAATTAAAGCTGCTTCGTTTTTTGATTTTAACTGATTAAATTTTTCTTGTATTCTGGTCATTGTTTTGATAAATATTCCTTAACGATATCGATATCTTTGTCTCCTCTACCTGATAATGTCACAACAATAGATTCTGTTTTTTTCATTTTCTTTGAAATTTTTATTGCATGAGCTATTGCATGTGCAGATTCTAGTGCAGGAATAATTCCTTCTGTACGTGTTAAAATTAAAAATGCATCAATTACTTCATCATCAGTCACTGCCTTGTATTCTACTCTGTTTTCATCTTTTAGGTATGCATGTTCGGGTCCAACCCCTGGATAATCTAATCCTGCAGAAATACTATGTGTCTCGCTAATCTGGCCGTCTTTGTTTTGCATCAAGTATGTCATCATTCCGTGTAAAACACCTTTTTTACCTGCAGAAAGTGGCGCTGAATGTAATTTTGTTTTAACTCCCTTGCCCCCTGCTTCAATTCCTATAATCTTCGTTTTTGTATCAATTAATGGGTAAAATGTTCCAATGGCGTTTGAGCCTCCTCCTACACATGCAACTACTGCATTAGGAATTTTTTTCATTTGTTTTTTTATTTCATTTCCAATCACTGCTTGGAAATCTCTAACCATCAATGGATATGGATGTGGCCCTACAGCTGAACCTAGTAAGTAATATGTTGAATCTACATTTGTAATCCAATCTCTCATTGCTTCATTAATTGCATCTTTGAGAGTCTTTGATCCTGATTTTACCGCATGAACTTTGGCTCCAAGTAATTCCATTCGAAAAACATTCTGTTTTTGACGAATTGTATCTACATATCCCATGTAAATTTCAGCTTTTAATCCAAGACTTGCACATGCCATTGCTGTTGCAACTCCGTGCTGTCCTGCCCCTGTCTCTGCAATTATTCTTTTTTTACCCATACGCTTTGCAAGTAATGCCTGTCCCAAAGTGTTGTTAATCTTATGCGCTCCTCCGTGCAACAGGTCTTCTCTTTTCAAATAGATTTTTGCACCTCCGACTGTTTTTGTTAGATTCTTTGCAAAATACATGGGAGTTGGCCTTCCTGCATATTCGACTAATAGTCTACCTAACTCTTTTTTGAAATTCTTATCATTTCTAATTTTCAAATAACTTTTTTCTAATTCGTCTATTGCAGGAGCAAGTGTTTCTGGAATATACTTGCCTCCAAATTCTCCAAATCTTCCATCTTTTGGTATTCCTATCTTCATATTGAATTCACTAATCCTCTTACTGTTTCTTCGATGTTATCATTTTTCATAATTGCGGTTCCTATTAGGAATCCTTTTGCTCCACACTTATGAAGAAATCGAATGTCATCGGCAGTCTTTATTCCGCTTTCAGATATGATAATTTTTGACTGATCTGATTTCTCTAAGATCTTTTTTGTTGTATCTAGATTAATTTTCAATGTGTCTAGATTTCTGTTGTTTATACCTACAATATCTGCACTTGTTTTACAAGAATTTTCAAACTCTTCGCAAGTATGAGCCTCTACCAGCACCTTTAACCCATTTTTGTGACCATAATCGATTAATTCTTCCATTCCGCTGACCATTTTTTTATCAAATAATGACTGAATAAGCAAAAAATAATCCGCGCCAATTTTTTTTGCAGCATCAATCTGGATTTTATCAACTGTGATGTCTTTCATTAACATTGGAATCTTCACATTTCTTCTAACCTTCATAAAAAATTCAGGTGATCCATCAAACATGTGTGGCTGTGTTAACACGGATAGTGCAGCTGCGCCTCCGCTAACCATCTTCTTTGCAATCTCTACAGGGTCGGTTATTTTTCTAATACTTCCTAAAGCAGGTGATGAAAATTTTACTTCTGTAATTAGTGAAGCATTCTTTGACTCTGTTATGATTTGCCCCAAATCTTTTCCCGAATTTGGTATTTGTTCATTAATATCATAAACACCATCTTCTATTGCCTTTTTTGAATTACTGACAAGTTTTTCTAAAATGTTTTCCATATCAGTTAAACTCCTCTAATTTATCTAATGCATTATTTTCTTTTGCAAATTGTTTTAATTTTTCAAATGCTTTTCCATTATTTACTGTCTGTTTAGCTAACTCCACACATTCTTCAAATTTATTACTGAATCCTCCTACCAATAATCCTCCTGCCGCATTTAGAATAGTAATTTCTTTCATTGTTTTGTTTGATGTATTATTCAATACTTTAACAAATGAATCAATGGCTTCTTTTTTTGTTGAAATCTGAATATCTACTAAATTACCTTTTTCTAAATTATACTTACTTGGGTCAATAATGAATTCTGTTATCTCTTCATTTTTTAATAGACATGCTCTGTTTTTTGATGTTGTTGATAATTCATCCATTCCATCATCGGATCTTACAGTTAGTACCGTATCTGAAAAATTCTTTTGCATAATTTTGGCAATCCTTTCAATGTAATTGTCTGCAAATACTCCTATCATTTGATGTCTTACTTTAGCAGGATTGCATAATGGTCCTAATAGATTAAACGCAGTTCTCTTACCAATTATTTTTCTTGCAGGTGCCACATTTTTCATAGCAGGGTGAAACTTTGGTGCAAACATGAATCCTATTCCTATCTTCTCAATCATTTCTTCAACTACCCATGGTTCTGAGTTCAAATCGAATCCAAAATATTCAAAAATATCTGCGCTTCCAGATATGCCTGAAACCGACCTGTTTCCATGTTTGGCAACATTCCCTCCTGCACCTGCAATCACAAATGCTGCTGCTGTTGAAATATTGAATGTTTGTAAGTTATCGCCTCCTGTTCCACATACATCAATTAAAGTTCCATGACAACGTGGGTTGATGTTAACTGAATACTCGTTCATTTTTGTAAACATTGCACGTAACTCTTCATTTGTTTCTCCTTTGTTAGATAGGTCTCTTAGAAAATCTGCAATTTCTTGATCATCATTTCTCCCATTTAGAATGTCACTCATTACTTCTGACATCTCACCAAATGTTAAATCACCATTAATTTTTTTCATGTTCTTTTACCTTTTTTATGAAGTTTGCAAAAATTTTAGAACCTTCATCAGTTAGAATTGATTCTGGATGGAATTGTACTCCGTCGATTAGATATTCCTTATGACTAACTCCCATAACTTCTCCATCATCTTCTGCTACTGCAGTAATCTTTAATGAATCGGGAATGATTGTCTTTTCTCCTACAAGTGAATGATATCGAGTTGCTCTGAACGGATTTTTTACTCCCACAAATAATGATTCATCAGTATGTTTTACTTGGCTTGTCTTTCCGTGACGAATATTATCTGCATTAACCACATTCCCTCCAAAACATGAAATTATTCCTTGATGTCCCAAGCAAACACCTAAGATTGGTTTTTTTGGTCCAAGTTCTGTAATTACTTTCTTACAAATTCCAAAATACCTTTCATCATCTGGAGTGCCCGGTCCCGGCGAAATTATAATTGCATCATAATCTGATTCTTCAATATCTTGTATTGTCACTTTATCATTTCTTATCACATCTGATGTAACTCCCAATTCTCCTAACCTTTGAGCAATATTGTATACAAATGAATCATAATTATCAATGATTAAAAATTTCATTTTGATGCCTCCTTTAACGCAGTAATCATTGCATTTGCTTTATGTTCTGTTTCTTTTAGTTCGTTTTCTGCTATTGAATCAAATACTATTCCTGCTCCAGCTTGTACAAATCCTCTTTCCGCATCTGCAAAAATACTTCTAATTGCTATTGCAAAATCACAACATCCGTTGAATGAAAAATATCCGACTGCACCTGCATAAGTTTCTCTTTGTATTGGTTCTAATTCTTCAATTATCTCCATTGCTCTAACTTTTGGCGCTCCTGAAACGGTGCCAGCTGGAAAAACTGCTTGAAATGCATCATACATATCATGTTTATCACTTAATTCTCCAATCACATGTGTTACAATATGCTGAACATGACTGAATCTTTTAATTTCCATTAGTTCTTTTACCTTTACCGTTCCATAATCACAAACTCTTCCAATATCATTTCTCCCTAAATCTACAAGCATTGTATGTTCTGCAAGTTCTTTTTCATCATTTAACAACTCGTTCTTTAATTTTTGATTTTTTTCTTCATCTTCAGTTATCTTTCTTGTACCTGCTATTGGAAAAGTTTCTACGCTCTTTCCTGTCACTCTTAGTAACATTTCTGGACTCGATCCTATGATGACATTATCATTCATTTTCAAGTGGAACATGTATGGTGATGGATTTAATTCTCGTAATTTTGAATATACTTTGAGATAGTCTCCTTTTCCTTCGTAGGAAAATCTTCTAGACAGTACAACTTGAAATACGTCTCCGCGATACACATACTCTTTTGCTTTATTGACTATGTCTTCAAATGAATTTTTATCTAAATTTGGGGTAATCTCTGAAATTTCAAATGATCCTAGCTCTTCTTCTGTTTTCTTTATCTTGTCTTTTCTATTCTCATCATAAAAAAAGTAGAAAAATTGCTTCTTTTTGTTATCATATAGTATACCATCATTATAGATTCCAAATTCCATGATTGGCTTTTCTAAATCCCGTTCACCTGGAATCTTTTCAAATAATCTGATTGCATCATAGTCAATATTTCCTACCGCCCCTCCAAGATATCTATATGATAGGTCTTCAGTCTTCTTTATCAATTTCTTGATTTCATCCAACGGTTGATTTGTCTGAATTGTGTCTATTCTCCCATCTCTATTTTGAATAGTAATTCTGTCAAAATATCCTTTAACAATTAATTCTGGATCAAATCCCATGATTGATGTCTCTGCAAGTTCATCTGGACCTTCCAATGATTCGAACAAAAATGAATGAGTATAATTTCTGGAAATTTTATTGTAGACGTCAAAAGGTTGAGTTTCAGTGTACACTAGAGGAATCTTAGAAATGCTGTGTTTTCCAAAGGTGTTCACCCATATGCAGGCTAAAGAAATACGGTATTTAAACTCTAAATGAATGTTACAGTAAAGTACGGTACCTTTATATCGAATGGGTGTGTAACATATGTATGAGCCAGTTAGTTTATTCTGGAAAATCCTCACTCATTCAAGATTTTGTTCTAAAAACAAAACCTGTCTTCCTGCTAAGCGATGCTCATGAAATGAGTTGTTATGTATGCAAAAAAGGAATCGAAGATGGCGTATCTTTGACTGCTAAAACATTGAATTCAAAAAATGTAATGTTATGTGAAAAACATTTCGAGTAATTAATACTCTGCAGGTTTTGTAATTGCACCTTTTGCAGCAGATCCTACTAGAGATGCAAATTTTGCTAATGCCCCTGTAGAATAATTTGGTTCTGGTCTTCTCCATTCTTTTTTCCTATTTGCTAATTCTTCTTCTGAAACATGTAGGTTAATTGAAGAATCTTCTACATTGATTGAAATCTTATCTCCGTCTTTTACTAATGCAATTGGGCCTCCAACAAATGCTTCTGGGGCAACATGCCCGACCATGAATCCTCTTGTTCCGCCAGAGAATCTACCGTCTGTTACCATTGCTACTTTTTTTCCTAGTCCTTGACCTACAAGTGCTGCTGTAGTCGAAAGCATTTCTCTCATTCCTGGTCCTCCTTTTGGACCTTCATATCTAATTACTACGACATCTCCCTCATCAACATCTCCTTTTGAAACTGATTCAAATGCATATTCTTCTCTATCGTAAACTCTGGCGGTACCTGTAAATTCTGTCATTTCAACACCTGCAGTTTTAATCACTGCACCTTCTGGCGCTAACGAGCCTTTTAGAATTACTGCAGTTCCAACTTCATGTATTGGTTGTTCTACTGGTTTTACTATTTGTTGTTCAGGAACTTCTGTAATTAATAATTCATCCAAATTCTGTTTAATTGTTTTACCTGTAACTGTTAAACAATCTCCATGTATCAAATTTTTGTCTAATAGTTTTTTCATGATTAATGGAATTCCTCCAATTTTGTCTAAACTATTCATCACATAATTTCCTCCTGGTTTCATATCTGCAACATGAGGGGTTTTCTTTCTAATTCTTTCAAAATCATCATATGTCAAATTAATTCCTGCTTCATTTGCCATTGCCAAAAGATGCAAAATTCCATTAGTTGAACCTCCTACTGCATTTAACATTGTGATTGAATTTTCAAATGATTCAAATGTTACAATATCGAGTGGTTTTATGCCCAGTTTGAGCAATTCTGAACATGCTTTTCCTGTTTCATAGACAATTTTGTTTCTCCTTTCATCTTCTGCTGGAGGACTTGCACTCCCTGGTAGTGATAATCCAATGGCTTCTGAAATTGATGCCATAGTATTTGCAGTAAACATCCCGCCACATGAACCTGCGTTAGGACATGCCACGTTCTCAATATTTTCTAACTCTTCGGCAGTAATTTTTCCTGCATCGTAAGATCCTACTGCTTCGTATACATCAACTACTGTTAATTCTCTACCCTCTAACATACCCGGCATAATTGTTCCCCCATAAACAAAGACTGATGGAATATTGAGTCGAATCATTCCCATCATTGTGCCTGGTAAGCTCTTATCACATCCTGCAATTCCTACTAATCCGTCATACTGGTGTGCACGTACCATAAGCTCAATTGAATCTGCAATAACTTCTCTACTGATTAATGATGATTTCATTCCTTCATGTCCCATTGCAATTCCATCACTCACTGCAATTGTACTAAATTCTCTTGGTGTTGTGCCTCCATCAGTTACTCCTTGTTTTGCTTCCTGTGCAAGATTTGGGAGATGAATATTGCATGGTGTTGCTTCATTTCCTGTATGACATACTCCGACCATAGATTTAGCTAAATCTTCATTTGTTAATCCCATTGCCTTGTACATTGCACGGTGTGGTGCTCGAGCTGTACCCTCTACAACATTTCTGCTTGAAATTTTCATTTTACTCACAATCTATTGATTGTTTGTGCATTTAACTCTGCTAGTTGTTTATCAATATCTTCTTGGCTCTCATTTCCATATGTTATAAGAATTCTATCGTCTTCTTGCACTACATATTTTCGTAAATCATCAACTCTTTCTTGATTGACATAAAATTTTAACGAATAATCCTCATTTGTACAAAATTGTCTTCCATCAGGGAAAACAAAACATTTGTCATCTAATGCAATCTTCATGGAATTAAACATGAATTCAAGTTCTACTCCGGTTGAATGTCTATGTATTGTGTCTCCATCTTGATTCTCAAAATGAATCCAACTTGTTTTTACCTGATAGTTTGGTGTTGAAAAATCAAACTTATCTCCAAAAATTTTTACCAACATTGATGCATGAATATGTTCGTCCCCTAATCGGCCTGCATTTTCGGGTGCACCTGGAACATTATTTCCAGATGTTATGAATTCAAAACAAGCAAATGCTACAATTACTCCAATTCCTGCTAAAATCCCTACTGCCTTAAGATTTCTACTTCTGTACTGGGCAGTTCTTTTACTGGCGAATCCCTCACGTTCTTCGGCTCTCTTTTCACGTCTATTTTTGCCCATTGTTCAATCACAAATTGTTGTTTTTAATAAATCAAGATATCGTTTATAGTATCAAATTGAATAATTGCAATATGGCTTCGATCTTTACTGAGATTATTGAAGGCAAACGACCTGGTTTTATAATATTTGAAGACAAAGATCATGTTGCAATATTAGACAAATATCCTATCGATACCGGTCATTCTCTTGTTATTCCAAAAATTCCGTATGAAAAAATCATCGACATGCCTAAAAATGAGGTTGCCGAACTATTTTCTCGTGTACCTGAAATCGCTAATGCAATTCTCAAGGCTACGGGTGCAGTTGCATTTAGTATTGCACAAAATAATGGCAAAGAAGCAAAACAAATCATTCCTCATGTACATGTGCATATAATCCCACGATATGCAGATAAAGCAACTATGTGGACAAAAAGAGGTATTCCATCTGATGCTGAATTAGAAGAATTACAAAAGAAAATTGTTAATTCTTTCTAAGTTCGATTTGGATTGTAACGTAGTATCGCTGCTATATTTCCTAAACTTCCTAACATTACTCCATGTTCTGTTTTTCCTGAAACAACTTCTACTTTGGTACCTGTTTGGGATGCAATTAATGCAATGTAATCCACAAGATCCTGATTAATTAATTCTGTATCCATTGATTTACATTCTGAACATGGTTCATTTTTCATTTCTGTTTTCCTAGCAATCATTTTTCCTTGCTCTACCAATTCATCTTCTATTTTTGAGCATCTCTTACATGTTTTTTCAATTCTACTCATATTGATATCATCAGATACTACCACCATAGCTGCAATGTTATTTTTCAACATATCAATTACTTCTTTTAATCCATAACTTCCTAATCCCGAATTTGTGTTAATTTCCTGAAATACTTTTTCAATAATCTTCTTTTCTTCTACCATTCTGAAATTTGATAAAATATCTCCACACTTTGCAAAAGCTTCTCTAATTCCTTCTGCACCGGAATATGAGGCATCAATTGTTGCTATTATGTTATTTTGCAATCTATATTCCAAATACTCATTTTTGATAAAATCTTCTTTTGTAGGTCCTGGACCTGATACAATCAAACCTTTCACCTTGTAAATATCAATAAAATATTCTCTTGTTGTCTCTGCAACTCTATTAAAAAAATACTGTAACTCCATTTCTCTTAATTTTTGAAAACGTTTAGCTGATTGTCCTCCTTGTCTGTGTTTTCCTGCAACTCCTGAACCCGTTTCTTTCAAAACTTCTAATTTATCCCCATGAAGTAATCCCCATCCTGCATCTTTTGCATCTATTGCTAGCAATCCAATAACATTATCATCTTGCAGCATTTCTTTTAGAATGTCTGTATGAAAATGATCATCACATCGATATAGGGATATTGTCAGATCTTTAGGTGGATCAATTTCATATATTTTAACAACTTCACTTCCGGGTGGTCCTCCTCCTTCCCTTGGAAGTGCCCCACAAAAAACTACTAACCCTTTGTCAGGAGTTTTCTTGTACAGTTTTAATTTTTGAATTACTTTGGATAACGAATCTACGACATGGGTGCGTGTTAAATCTGATTTAATATTGTCTGCGGTTCCTTGCTCTTCTCTTAATTGATTCATAATTTCGTGAAGCTGCTGACCTTTTGGAATATAGACTGAGATTAATTCTGTTCCTCTACCTGAATGTTGTGTAAGTTCATCTAACGTTTTTCTAATTTTATACATTTTCACAGAATCTACATTCTGAACCTCAAATTTTCCCATTTTCTAATAGTTCTTGAATTGGAATATTAAGATTGGTTATCACTCATCGAAGTTCATCCAATACTTGCTCAAATTTCTCAAATGGTTGGGCTCCGATTATTCTATAGGCATTTGTATCATCAAATATGATGAAAGACGGTGTAGCGTCTACATCTATCTCCCTTGCAAATTGTTCAATTTCCAATACTTTTTGACGATATTTTGAATCATTCATACATGAATTGAATTCGCTTTGATTCAATTTCACTTCTTTGGCAAATCTATCTAATGCATTTCTAGTAAGCCATCCTGTATTTTCCCCTTCCCAATTTTCATAGATTAAATCATGATATTCCCAAAACTTTCCTTGTTCTTGTGCACAATAGGATGCTTCAGATGCCATTATTGATGGAGCCCCATTTAGAGGAAAATCTTTGTACACAAAATTTACTTCACCATCCATAACATATTGTTCTAGGATAATTTTCATTGTTTGATCGTGGAATTTATAACAAAATGTGCACTGATAGTCCCCAAATTCTACAATTGAAATTTTTGCATCTGGATTTCCTAAAATAGTAGATCCCTCGAGCAAATTATTTTTATTCAAAACTATAGAATCCGTATTTGATTCTTCTTGAATACTTGTTAATATCATTCCAAATAGAATTCCAATCGTGACTGGAATTACAAGAAAATAGATCTTCATACTATGCAACGTTTGTCAATTACTTTAAATATATTGTATTTTACAAAAAATCTATGTCTCAAAAACAATCCACAATTGCCCAATATGGCGCACCTAAAATTGTAATTGCAGTTCTAGCTTTAGTATTTGGATTTGGATTATTCGTTGTAGGATTTGATCAAGGTCATATCTTTAGCGTTGTAATGGGTGAACAAGCATTTGATGAAATGTTCATTCATGAATTAACACATGACATGAGACATGCAGCAGGCTTTCCTTGTCATTAACCTCATTCTACACCCACATTCTTAATTCTTAGAATATATAATGAATCTTATATAATCACACTGAATTCAAAAGTTTATGGCTAAAAGAATTACATTGCCACAATTAAAAAAATATGATGTAACACAAAAAGTTATTGAAATGTTAGCTGATGCAGAATCTAGAGCAATAATATTTTCAATAATTCGTAAAGGTAAGACTGCAGCTGAATTATCTGAAAAACACAAAATACCATTAAGTTCAGTCTACAAGAAAATATCTGATTTGGAAGAATTAACCCTTATACATGTGGATAGTTGGCAAATCTCTGAAAAAGGTCGAAGATTCAAAGTTTACAGGAGTAGAATTAAGGATGCTGAGATAAGTATAAAAAAACCAGAGGCTTCCTTAACGTTAACTCCAAATGATGTCAAGTAAATTGAAAAAGAGTATTGTGCGTGAAGCACTTCCTAAACCAAATATTTTGCAATTAAGTGAGTATGATATAACTCAAAGAATTATGGAATCTTTAGTTAATGCATGTCATAGGTCTGTACTATTTTCTATAATTGATGTTGCAAAAGATGCCCCTAAAATTGCTGAAGAGTTGAACATATCATTGTCTGCAGTCTACAAAACTCTTAGTAAACTAGAAGATCTAACTTTGGTTGAAATTGAACGATTTGAATTTACCGATGGAAAAAAAATAAAACTATACAAAAGTCGAATTGGACGTGCCGAGATAACATTGGAAAATAATGATGCCACCTTACATTTGTTTCCAAATAGATCTGCACTAGAAGATAATTGATTTTATGTCATACATCCATCTTTTGAAATTAGATTTTAATGATGAAGATTTCTTTATTATTGAAAATATCCGAAAACAAGTCTTCACAAGCGAATTAAATATACCTGAATTTGAATTGTTTGACAAATATGATGAGACTTGTGATCATTATATTCTATTTAATGGAAAACAGGCGGTTGGCTCAATTAGATTTTTTAAAATAAAAGATGAAATCAAATTAGAAAGAATGGCTATTTTGCCAGAATTTAGAGGGAAAAATTATGGAAAATCTACAATTTTACAATTAGCAGAATATTATCGTAAGATAGGTTACTCCAAAATGATTCTAGATGCCATTCTGTCTGTAAAGGATTTTTATAAAAAATGTGGGTTTATAGAAGAAGGTGAAATATTCAAAAGAGTTGGAATTGATCACATACGTATGTCATTAAAGTTCTAGTCGAATCATAAAACATACCAATTGGTTATTAACTCAAAATTAACCAAACAAATTATGAATGCAGAACTTTCTAAAAGTAAACTTCATGACATAGCACATATGGGGATGCGTGCATCTCTTGGTGTAATTTTCATTGTTCATGGATTTGGAAAATTTGGAAATCCTGGATTTGGTGGATGGATATCTAGTATGGGCATACCTGCTGAAATGCAAATTCCAATTGCATTGGCAGAATTTGTACCCGGCATACTTCTGTTAATAGGAGTTTTAACTAGAATCTCAAGCGCATTATTAGCTATAGTTATGCTTGGTGCAATATTCTTGGTCAAAGGAGGAACAAGTTTAACCGGCGATTCTGGCTACGAATTTGATTTAATTCTTCTAGCTGTTACTCTAGTAGTGGTTGTTAGTGGACCTGGAAGAATATCTGTTTCACACCTAATCAAAAAGATTCCTAGATTCTTGCACTAATTCTAGGTGACAATTTTTTCTATTTCGTTTTTTTCATCTGCAGTCTTAATTTCTCTTGCAATGCGACGTCCCATACTCATACTCTCATTGAATAATAATGAATAGTATGGGGAACCATCCATGTAGATATTAGTTCCTGCTACAATCCTTGCGGAGAATTCAAACGATGTAAATTTAGCATTCTCATCATAAACTCCTTCAATACAAAAAGGACCGTTCATTCCTGGCGATACAATTCTTTTTGCTGCTTCTACGAAATTCTCGCCCATTGTATACACTTCGTCTAATAATGATTCTCTTAGAACTAATGGACTATTTCCAATTACATTGAATGAAGGAACTTTTTTTGATTTTAATTGTTGATCTGATGGAATTCTTCCCAATCCTTCAATATCTGACTCGTGTCTCTGATCAACTCCAAAGAATTCTAGTTCGTTAGTTAATGGTGAATAAAAGAATTGTAAATACGCTAAAACCCCTGCAGCATATTCTTGAATGTATAGAACTTCATTTTCAGAAATGATTCCTTCAGAAATTAACTGATTTCTTTTTGCGTTATAATCTTCCTCATTTGCTGCCATGAAATAGCCTTTTCCTCCTGCGGCACCTTGTCTTTTTACAATAACTAGTTTTTCAATATCTTTTGGTGATGTTACCGGTTTTGGCATGGGAAGTGTCGCTTCTCTCATGAGTTTTTCTTTCATCTCTCGGTCTGACTCCCATCTCAAAATCCATTTATTCCCAAAAATTGGCACATTAATAGATTCGATTTCATCGGAGCTCATTTGTGCAATTAATGTTCCGTGTGGGATTAATATCGCATTTTGTTCGTTGAGTTTGTTTTGAATATCTTGATTTAAAATTTCGGAAAATTTCTCTACAACTATTAATTCATCAATAAACGGAAATCTTCTATATAATCTCTCACGTTTTTTCTCACAGACTAGTATTGTTTTGAATCCTTCATCTTTGGCACCTTTCAAAACTTGTAATGAACAGTGAGACCCTAAAGTTGCAACGCTTGTCAAGAGTAATTTTTCTTAATTGGATGGCTTTTTGAATCTATTCCCTAGATAATGATCCCGACACATATAGAAAGATCTCATCAATTAATTCAATCTTTGCCTCTGAATCTAGTTCCTCAGGTATGGTTTTTGATAAAAAATCATACATTGATGAACTATCTTCCAATTCTCCCCTCTCTTTTCGTAGCGAATAGGTGGCAATTGCACCTGATATGTATGCTATAGCCTTCTCACGTGTATTCATATCGACTAGACTTGGCTCTAAAATAAAAATCGTATAAACCAAATGTAAAATAAACCCAAAAAATCACTTTAAACAAATGATTGGAACTGAATTAGGTAATCTAAGGAGGACTCACTATTCTGTTGAATTAAGTTCATTGGAAGAAGGTACCAAAGTAGTTGTAATGGGCTGGGTTCTCACAGTCCGAGGGCATGGAAATATAGTCTTTGGAACCATCCGTGATAAATTAGGCAATATTCAGATCATCACAAAAAGTGGCGAATGTGACGATGACATTCGTGAAAAACTTTCTTCATTAAAAGAACATTCTTCAATTGCAGTTGTTGGCAAGACTAGAAAAAATGAAAAGTCTCCTACTGGTATTGAAGTTGTACCTTCAGAACTACGAGTATTTTCTGATGTTGAAAAAGTTCCTCCATTTGAACCATATGCAAAAACTGTGAAAAATATTGATACACGTTTAGAGGTTAGAGCAATTGATCTTAGAAGAACCGCATTACAGAAAATATTTCTTGCACGAAGTTTAACATTAAAAGCTATTAGAGATTATTTATCCAAAAAAGATTTTGTTGAAATTAACACTCCCAAAATGATTGCAACAGCTACTGAAGGAGGCGCCGCATTATTCCCTATCTTTTATTACAATAAAGAAGCATTTCTAGCACAAAGCCCGCAATTATACAAAGAACAATTAACGATGAGTTTTGAAAAAGTTTTTGAAATTGCACCAATATTCAGAGCAGAACCCTCTCGCACAAATCGACATTTATCTGAAGCAATATCAATTGATTTTGAAGAGGCGTATGTTGATTATAATGATGTGATGAATAGAATTGAAGATTTGATTAAAACATGTGTAGAAACGATTCAAAACTTTGCAAAAGAAAATGAAAATGTTGATTTTCAAATACCTGAAATACCGGATAAAATTCCACGCTACAAATATTCAGAACTAATTGAAAAGATGCAATCTTCAGGAGTAAAAGCACAGTGGGGTGATGATTTGTATCCGAAAAACCTACAAAAAATTGGATTGACAGGATTTTATTTCATTATTGATTGGCCGATGGGTCCAAAACCATTCTATGTCAAAGTAAAGAACGATGAACCAAAAATCTCTGAATCCTTTGATTTGATGTGGGGGGATTTGGAATTATCTTCAGGCAGTACACGTATTGAAAAGAAATCTGAATTAGAAGATAGAATGAAAAACAAAGGCATGAATGTAGATGCATTTGGATATCATCTCAATGTTTTTGATTTCGGTGTACCTCCACATGCAGGTTGTGGAATTGGTCTTGAAAGATTGATGATGGCACTAACTGGAACTGAAAACATTAGAGATACAACATTTTATCCAAGAGATGTTGATAGACTAACACCATGAGATTAAGAACTATTAGAGAAATTTTTGAATTGTTTGTTCATCGACGTAAATTTTACATGTTTCCGATAATGATCTTACTACTTGGCCTAATAGGTGTCACAACACTATCGCAATCAGGTTTAATCGCATTTATTTATCCAATTTAAAATTGCAATTTTCATCACCACGTTTTAAATCAATTGCAGTTTCAGCAGGGTTAACTTTCTGGTTTGTAATTCTGACCTCTGCTACAGGGTATTTTTCATATGAGTTCCTACTGATTTTCTCACTTTCTGTTTTAACCATAACACAAGTTTCTGCCTATAAAATTTCAAAAGGATTAGACAAATTCGCAATTTTTAACACAACGATATTTTTAGGAATATTATTTATTTTTGTAATATCTATTTATGGAATATTATTCAAATTGTTACGTATAGATCTATTGAGATTAAAAAAGAATGATGATACCTACTGGTTAGACGTTGAAGAAACTTCTCAACGAATTGGGAAACAATACTGATGTACAATCTGGGAATTTCTTGTTTTTATCATGATTCGGCAGCTGCATTGCTCAAAGACGGGCACGTAATTGCTGCAGTTGAAGAAGAAAGATTTTCAAGAAAAAAATTTGATGATGATTTTCCAAAAATGGCTATTGAATGGTGTCTAAAAGAAGCAAATATTTCTCCTGAACAGATTGATTCCGTTGCTTTTTACGATAAACCCGTCTTAAAATTTGAACGCCTCTTAGATAATTATATTGCAGTTGCGCCCCGAGGATTGTATAGTTTTTTGAATACAATTCCAAAATGGTTGCATAAACGATTGTGGATTAAAAATGATATTATGAAAAGTTTGAAAGGATTTCATGGGGAAATAATATTTCCCGAACATCATCTTTCTCATGCAGCTCACAGTTATTTTACATCCCCATTTGAAGATTCTGCAATTTTAACAACTGATGGAGTAGGCGAATGGTCAACCACGTCTATAGGAATTGGTGAAAAAAATTCAGTCAAATTATTACAAGACATTCGATGGCCACATTCACTTGGATTGTTTTACTCTGCATTTACCTATTTTTTGGGTTTTCAAGTTAATGAAGGTGAATACAAGTTAATGGGTCTAGCCTCATTTGGAAAGCCAAAGTATTATGATCTAATTTGGGATAATTTGATTGATGTCAAAAATGATGGAAGTATACATCTCAATATGGAATATTTTGCATTCACCTATGATAAAGTAATGACGAATTCAAAATTTTCAGAGTTGTTTGGAATCAAAAGAAGAAATGAAAATGAAGAAACTAAACAAATTCATTACGATATAGGTGCTAGTGCCCAAAAAGTTCTTGAAGACATTCTATTAAAAATGGTAGAATATGTGTATAAAAAAACTAAGAGTAAAAACCTCTGTCTTGGCGGCGGTGTTGCGCTAAACGGTGTTGCAAACTATAGAATTCTAAAAGAAAGTTCATTTGAGAATGTACACATCCCCCCATCTCCCGGAGATGCAGGAAGTGCAGTTGGCTGTGCCCAGTATCTCTATTTTTCACATCACAAACAAAAAAAAATGATAGAAGATACTACTAAATCCATTATAGAAAATGTATACGTTGGACCTTCATATTCAAAAGATGAAATTAAACAATTTCTTGATACCAAACATATAGTCTATGATGAATTAGATGATGCTTCTGTAATAGAAAAATGTGCAAAATTAATTTCAGAAGGTAATGTGATAGGGTGGTATCAAGGAAAAATGGAATGGGGTCCTAGAGCTCTTGGTAATCGAAGCATTTTAGCTGATCCACGTAGAAAAGAAATGAAAGATATTCTGAATGAAAAAATTAAACATAGAGAATCATTCAGACCATTTGCACCTTCAATTTTAGAAGAACATTATTCTGATTATTTTGATTTAGATATTCCTAGCCCATACATGCTCTTAGTCGCACCTGTGAAAAAACCTGATAAAATCCCTGCAGTTACTCATGTTGATGGAACTGGTAGAGTTCAAACGGTTTCAAAAAATTCAAATCCATTATATCACCAATTAATATCTCAATTTTACAAATTAACTGGCGTTCCAGTAATAATCAATACTTCGATGAATGTTAAAGGAGAACCTATTGTAAATACCCCTGAACAAGCATACAATATGTTGACTAAAACAGATATGGATTATCTGTTTATGAAAAATTTTATGGTGAAACGATAATGTCAGTTCAAGTTTCTTATAAAAAACAAACTCTTTTAGGAATAATTGGACTATTAATTTTATTTCTAGTAATAGAAGTAATTGCAAATGTTTGGTGGATCACACAGATCACCTGTGAATTTGAAGATAATGAGATTTTCATAAATATGGATGAAGAAGAAAAACGTCAACTCTGCATAGATTTGTATGAAGTTAAGACATTAGGAACGGAGTTAATTCCAAATCAAAAGAGTGACTCTATTACTATAAACAGTATGGGTTTTAGAGGTGATGAATTTTCAATTGAAAAATCTGAAAACATATTCCGAATTTTCATGCTTGGGGGTTCCACTATGTTTGGCCATGGTGCCACCTCCGATCATACAACAATCCCCGGCTATACCCAACAATTACTTGCGCAATATGATGATGGTTTTGAAATAGAAGTAATTAATGCAGGTATACAAGGTGCAGATTCATTCACTGAAGTGGAATTAATTGAAAACAAATTGCTGAATTATGATCCAGATATGATAATCATCTATGATGGTTGGAATGATCTACGTGCAAAAAATCCTTCTAATACTATACTTGAAAATTGGAATTTGATTTGTGATTTAGGCCAAAAAAATAATTTTAATGTAATAATTGCATTACAACCAATTGCAGGATTTGGAAATAAAATTCTTACTTCTCAAGAATATTCATATTCTAAAACTGGTACAAATTATAATAATTCCCCATTAATTAACTCACTAAATCTTTACGAACACTATGCATTAAATCTTACAAAAATTAATTCTTGTACTGCAAGTGTTGATCTTAGAAGCATATTTGATAATGAAACCTCTCAGATTTATTGGGACCAAGGCCATGTATCTGATGAGGGTAACAAAATAGTTGCAAATTCTTTGTATGAAAAAATATTTGAATTATTACCTCGAAAACCTTCTCAAACCTATGATTCATCTATCATTATGGATGAAAAAACAAATTTAATTTTTGAATCTGAATTAAAATATTTGTTATCTGGCTATAAAACACCTGTTCTTCTAAACTCCCTTTTGTCATTCAAGGAACATGAAGTCTTTGTTGCTGAAACCATGGTTGAACTCGAAGATAATAACTTAGTTTTTGAAACTCAATCACAATTTTATAATGATGACGAATTTAGAATACAAGTTGAAATTATAGAACCTAATAATATTAAAAAACAATTAAAAATTATAACATATAATGAAACTCTTGAATCTCAAGTTCCAAATGTGACATACTTTTTAAAAATATTTGAAGGCGATAAGATAATTTTTAATGATTTCATCTACGTCGAAAATGAAATCCTGCTCTTAGATGTCGTTCAGGAAGATACAAACTCGATTGAAGTCTATGGTACGCGCCAATATGATCATAATGCTCTTATAGCAAAAAATGATCCTCCTATTTTACTAAAAGGACCACTTTTTAATAATGAATTGTATGAGTTTAATTTTGAATTAAGAACAATTTATGAAAAATCAAATTGGATATTCTCATTAGATGGATTATCTGTCGAAATTTTTATTTAAATTAATTTCTTATGCATTTGTTATGATTATGACATGATAAATTGGCTCCTTCTAAATTGGCTCCTTCTAAATTGGCTCCTTCTAAATTGGCTCCTTCTAAATTGGCATATCTTAAATCTGCGAAAGACAGATCTGAATTTTTAAAATCTGATGATGAAAAATCGATGTATTTTAGATTCTTATAAGAAAAATTTGTATTACTTAGATTTGAATTTGAAATAGTGACTGCAAGATTTTGATAATGTAAAATCTCCTCTAAATCTTGAGTTACAGGTGCATCCTCATAAGAGAATGTTGTGTTTGAGAAATCTATTCCCGATAAATTTTGATTACTTAGGTTGGAACCTTGATAAAATTCATTTCTTCCGTCTTTAGTAATTGTTTTACTTGTAAAATCAAGTTCCCAATTATTTATCTCGTTTATGTTTGTATTTCTAAAATCAGTTGCCGCAAATGAATTATTTTTAGAAGATATTTCTGAAAAATCAAAATCAATGAATTTGACAAAAACAAAATCTGAATCTTTAATTTCTAGATTTGTAACTTCATTTTGATGAAATTCTGCACGATAAATATGACTCAAGGAAATAACTGAATTTGATAAATCTGTATTCTTAAATAAGGTAGTATCAATTATACTTCCTAAAAATTTTGTTTTTGACATTTTATTATTTTCAAATAATGTATTTTGTATTATTGCTCCTGAAAAATCACTTTGAATTTGGTTATTATCTAGAAAGCTAATTTTACTGAGAAATGTACGTCCAAATTTGCTATCTATTAAATCATTTTCTTTAAAAGTTACATTATTCATTTTACTAAAAGTAAAATCTAAATCGTTCATAGAATTATTTGTAAATTGGACTACATCAAATGCACCAAACCAAAAAATTTGTTCCGATAAGTCTAAATTATTAAAACTCTTTTCTATGAAATTTATTGCTCTGGAGTCTTTTTCAAGTGAAATACTTGATTCTTTTATAGTCGATATATCTAGAAATTTAAAATCTGGTTCAATTTTTTTATCTACGATATGTGGTAAAATTACATTATAGATATTCTTTGCAAGTATTTTTTCTCCCACTGTTCCAACATGTCCTGTATCTCTGTAAATATTCTTATCTGAATTATCATAAATATTTCTAAAATCTTTTACGTCTGTACAAAATGATGATAGTTCTTTCAATTTCTCTGCATATTCATCATAAAATGGAATATCAGTATCAATCATATTAAAATATTTTATATAGATTCCATATTCTTGATTAGTTAGAATTCTATCAGAAAATCCTAAGAGTGGTTGTAAAATTATAATTGTTTTTACATCTTTAGAATTATTTATACAGAAATCTTTCCAACGTTCCATCCAGGTTTCAGGATTTGACTTAATTGGATCCGGTGTTCTTTCGACATTCACTCCTTCAGGTTCTCCCAAGTATGTTCGTAGATCATTCCAACCATCATAGATGATTATCATATCTGGATCATAATTCAGCAATTTGTTTTCAATTAATTTCACCTCTTCAAATGATGATGCACCACTTACTCCTGCATTAATCACTTCCACATTGTTAAGATCATTTTCCTCAAAAATCTTTTGAAGAAATCCCGGATACGTTTCATCATCAATTGGGCTAACTCCTTCTGTTGTGGACCCACCAACTGTAAATATCCTATACACATTTTTTGGTTTTTCAAATGAAAAGTTATTTCCTCTAAACCCTTTTTCATTATATTCTATGATTCCAGTAACAAATTCTACTGGAGAATAAATATACGATATATTCATATTTGAACAGAGAATATTTCTATACGATTCTGTAAGATGAGGAATTATTTTATTTTGTGAACAAAAATCATCAA
>CACFJZ010000005.1 GCA_902566725.1 uncultured marine group I thaumarchaeote | reverse complement strand
TAAAGTTGGTAGAAAAAGTATAATCAATAATGAGGTTCACTCAATAACGCCTGAACAAGCCAATTGGCGACTCAATAATTGGAAATTAATGATAAAGAATTATCGAAAAAGAGGGTATAGTTATCCTACTATTTCTAGAATCAAAAAATTACTTCAAGAGATAGAGAAAAAAAATTAAATTGCTTCTCTTTCTTTTAGAATGTCTTCAATACTATTGCTGACTGGTGGTTCTGGCATACTTTGTCTTGTTTGACCTTCTACCATTGCTTGTGCTTCATCTAGTATTGATTGTGCTTCATTGTTTGATGTAGTAAATTCACCCATTGTTCCTTCATGGTTTATGGTTGATCCTGTGACAATATCTCCTAACATGCTTGATAGGTCTTGCATTGAATCTGCTACTTCAGGCATCATTCCTCCTAACGAAGTACTCAATCCTTTGATAAGTGACATACATGGACTTAGTGTAACTACTACATCTCCTAATTCGGATACTGTGTTTAATCTAATCTGAACTTGTTCCATTGATAATTTTGCATTACTAACTGTCTTGTTTGTTTTCCTAATTTCTGCTAATTCATTTGCATACATTTTTGCATATGATTGATTGTTTACTTTTGTTGCTTCTACAATTTTATCCATAAACATTGCATCTTTTTGTTTTAATTTTTGCTCTGTCTGGCCTAATTTGGTTATCTGCATTTCTAATTTCTTTTGTGCTACGTCTAATCTGTGTTTTAATGGCGCTTCTGGTTTTACAGTACCCATAAATTTCTGGGATAGGGTCTCTTTATTCTTTAGAACATTCCATTTTTCAGAGAATGATACCATGTAAGAAACTAAAAAATTTGACATTTTATAGAACGACTAAAAAAAATTGATCTAAATGGATCAATTTTTCTTAAGTAACTCTCTTGCTGAAGCCTATTATCCAAAAGTAAATGTGAATATTTCAAAATCTGGCCCAGTTACTTCGATAATAATCTCATGAGGTCCTTCTTGGTCTAATTCTATTAAATTGTACAATCTTGGCTCTGAAATTATGACTTTCCCATTAGGCTCAATATCATAACCTCTTGAATCTATTGGAATGATGCCTCCGTCATATTCTATCTTTAAAATCGTATTTCCATCTGCAACAATGTTTACCTGTTTTGCATTAAAATTTAATACAATTTTTCCAGCATCGCCCACAAGTTTCATTCCGTCTTTATTATTTTCCCACATGCCTTCCATGTAGAAATAATGTTGTTTGAATTGTTCTGGTAATTGAAAGTCTACTATCCTATTTTTTGAAAAACCTTCTTCATTACCTAATTGATTGCGGCCCTCTGCAAATTTATAACCAAAGTATAATTCTGGTGTTCTAAAGGTTGCATGTCTAAATTCATCTAGATTCACTAATTCTTTTTCTTCAACTACCTCTCCGATTGTATTGGCTCTTTCTTTCAAAAGTAACTGAATCACTTCTTCTGTTTCTTTGTATGCACCTTCCCCAATATGATCGAATCTTATGTATCCTTCATGATCCGCAATGTACTTTCTTGGCCAGTATCTGTTTTGAAAGTCATTCCAGATCTCTTTTTCGTTATCTTGTATGACTGGATATTCTATTCCAAATTTTTCAGTAGCAAAAACTACATTCTCAAATTTTTTCTCAAATTCAAATTCTGGCGTATGAATTCCTAAAATTACTAAACCTTCATCGGAATATTTCTCATCCCATGCCGTAAGGTGTGGAAGAGTTCTGATACAATTAATACAACTGTATGTCCAAAAATCATACAGCACAACTTTTCCTTCTAACTGTTTGTCTATTTCTTCCTGAGAAGTATTGATGTATCCAGATATCCCTTGTAGTTCTGGTGATTTTCTTAGAAATGTTTTATCTTCAATTACAATGTCATCTGTTGTGGTTCTCTTCAGATCTATTTCTTCATAATAATATGATATTGAAAATATCCCTACTGCAATTATTGCAAAAAATATTGATGCGTATTTGTATTCTTTTTTCATTTTAACCCATTAGTATTAGTTCATTTAGAAGTGGAAAATTTGCAATTAAAACCAATTGATTAAAAAATACAAGTATTCCTAGAACTATAATTACAATTCCAAAGAGAACTGTATAATATTTTAAATGATTTGTAACTCTGCCAATAATCCTACTTGATTTGGAAATTAATGCGCCCATTATTACAAATGGAATTCCTATTCCTAAAGAATATGCAAGTAACAGATTAAATGAAATGGATGGTGATGTTGCTGCTAATGTAATTATTGTGCCTAAAATTGGACCTACACACGGGGTCCATCCTGCAGCGAATGCCATTCCAAACAAAAATGATACTGGAAATCGAGCTCCTGCACTCTTTGGAAATATCTTCTTTTCAACATTAAGAATTCTAATTTTATGAGTTAGAATCATGTATATGCCAAAACCAATTATAATTATTCCTCCAATTTGATTAAACTCAGTTATAATTTGACTTGCACTTTCAGAAAATACTGAATTTATTGCAACACCTAATGCAGAAAATACCACAGAAAAACCCAAGACAAAAAATATGGAATTAAGCAAAACATTTGATTTGTTTATAGAAATCACACTGTCTTTTGTTTTGACTTCTGATAATGTGGTTCCTGAAATATATGCTAAAAATGCTGGAACCATTGGAAGTATACATGGTGCAAAAAATGAGCCAATTCCTGCTAAAAATGCAATAACTATTGAAACTTCCGTCACATTACTAATTCATCTTGATTTTATAAAATCCTAACACAGTGAGTTTTTATTCTAGCACATTTAGTTTTCCATATGAATCGCCGATTTTATGTTGTTATTGGACTTCTTGGTGTAATAATTATTGGCGCATTTATTGCTGGCTCTCCTATGATGGGCGGCTTTGATATGATGCGTTAATTATTTGAGATTAAACTTTCTCTTAGCTTTTTCTAAAATTTGTACTGAATATTCTATCTCATTTTCTGAAAGCCATCCTGTTATTGAAATTCTAATTCGTGCTTCTCCTTTTTTTACTGTTGGATATCGAATTGCCTGAGCAAATATTCCATTTTTCTTTAAAAATTTTGAAAATTCAACTGCTGTCTTCTCTTTTCCAATAACTATTGGAATTATTTGGCTTGTTGAATTTGTTGGTAGTTCTATCTCTTCTAGCCTTTTATGAAATAGATTAATTTTGTCCCACAATTTTTTTCTATATGATTCTCTATCTAATTCTAATCTGTCAAGTGAATATTGATTGATAGACGCCGGTAATGCAGATGTGTATATGAATGTCCTTGATGTGTTAATACATAAATCAATTAGACTTTTTTTACCTGATGCATATCCTCCAAAACTTCCTAATCCCTTACTAAGACTGCTGACGTACAAATCAATTTTTTTTTCAACATTAAAAAAATTTGAGGTTCCCCTTCCATCTCTACCTAAAACAAAATCTCCGTGAGCATCATCTAAAATTGTAATAATTCCGTGTTTTTCTGCTAATTCTGATATTTGATCTAACTGTGACCAGTCTCCATCCATACTGAATATTCCTTCGGTAATGATTACTTTTTTGCCATTTGTGCTACGAATTTTTCGTTCTAAATCTTCCATATTGTTATGTTTGAAAATTTTGATCTTTGCACTAGATAATTTACATGCCTCGACGATACTTGCATGGTTTAATTCGTCACTGAATATTGTACTCTCTTTATCTACAATTGATGAAATTGTTCCAATGTTTGCCATGTAACCTGTTGGAAAGATTATTGTTTTTTCTTGAGATTTATGTTTAGAGAGTTTCTTTTCAAGAATTGAAAAACTAGAGTCATTCCCAGAAACAAGTCTGGAACTTGATTGAAATTGCGTATGTCTTATTTTACTTGGTTTTATTCCTAGATAATCATTTGATGAAAAATTTAGAAGTTTTTGTCCATTTTGAAAAATATACTGTTTCTCAACTCTACTATCTTGAAGATTACGTAATAGGTTATTCTTCTTTATTACGCTAATTTTTTTTTCAATTATGCCAAATTTAGGCTTCAAGATCAATCTCTTTAATCATTTTTACATCTTTTTGCATGGAATTTCCATCTAATGTGAGATATCCTGCACTGATAATTCCATTAGCGCCACTTAGAAGTAATTCTTTTCCGTCATCATTGAGATTAACTTCTCTTCCCCCTGAAATTTTAATGATGCTTTTTGGAAGTAAAAATCTTAAAACTGCAAATGTTCTAAGAATTTCTTCTAAACTTAATGGTGTTTGAAGTTCTAACGGTGTTCCTGGAAATGGAACAAGTAAATTTACTGTAACTTCTTCAGGATTCAACTTGGATATTGCTTGGACTAATTCTTCTCTCTGTGCCCTTGTTTCTCCCATTCCTATAATTCCTCCCGTACACAATTCTAATCCTGCTTTTCTTGCTGTATGAAGTGTATCAATTCTATCTTGGTATGTATGGGTTGTACAGATTTCAGGGAATTTTGACTCTGCTGTTTCCAGATTGTGATTATATCGAATAACTCCTAATTCTTTTAATTTTGTTGCTTGTTGTACAGTCAAAAATCCCAAACTACATTCTATTGATATTCCAACTTTTTCATTAACTTCTTCAATAATGTGACACACCTTCTTAAAATCTTCATTTGATGGCTCTCTCCATGCAGCAACTAGACAGTATGAATGCGCTCCTGCATTTTTTGCATCTGTAGCTTGTCTAACAACTTCTTCAGCAGACATTAACTGATATTTGTCAATACCTGTATCAAAAAATGCTGATTGACTACAAAATGTACAATCTTCACTACAATAATTTTTCTTAATATTTGCTAACTGTTCTACATCTATTTTTGATCCTTGAAATGTTCGTGTAATTTCATTTGCAGCATCTGATAATTGACTGAGAATTTTATCTTCTACATTGAATAGTTTGTTTACCAAATTGGCATCAAGATGCTGATTTCTAAGTACCATTTCTTTACAATTTTGGATTAACTGTATTTCATTTTCCATAATCCAAAGTAAAAAATTCGGTAAATAAGCGTTAACCTATGCTAATTTTGTGGTTAACTATTATTTACTCGTAAAAATGATGACACATATGAAATCCGATAGCTCAGTATGGCATCCTAATACTCAAATGTCTGAATGGACAAAATTTCCGGAAATTGTTTCTGCGAAAGGTATGTGGCTTTATGATTCCAAAGGTGGAAAAATGCTCGATGGTGTTGCTAGTATGTGGTGTAATGTATGGGGTCACTCAAAATCTGAATTAGTGTCTGAAATAATTAAACAAACCAAAATTCTCCAACACACTGCTTTATTCAACCTAACACATTCTTCGGCTGAAAATCTATCAAAAAAACTCATCAACTTAAACCCAAAAATGCACTCAACTTTTTTTTCAGATAATGGTTCGACTGCAATGGAAATTGCATTAAAAATTGCTTTACAATATTGGCGTAATATTGGTGAAAATAAAAAAACAAACATTGCTACTTTGGAAAATGGATATCATGGAGATACATTTGGTGCTATGTCTGTAGGATATGTTCCAGAATTCTTCTCAAAATTCCGTTCAAAACTATTTTCTACATTAAAATTTCCTGTTCCACGAGGTTTTAGAATTCCTAAAAAAATGACTGTTAACGAATACCAGGAGCAATGTGTGGCTAAAATTGAAGAAAAACTTGAAAAAGATGATTCTATTGCTGCATTTGTCATGGAAAGTGGAGCTCAAATGGCAGGTGGTGTTATTATATATCCAAAAAATTTCCAAAATCAAATTTCCAAAATATGTAAAAAAAATAATGTACTTTTTGTTCTTGATGAAATAGCAACCGGATTTGGTAGATTGGGTTCTATGATTGAATATAAAAAACAGAACTCTACACCTGATATTGTTTCATTTGGTAAAATGCTCACTGGTGGCTATCAAACTTTTGCAGCAACATTAACTACAAAAAAAATAACCGAATCCTTTCTTGGTGAATTTTCAGACATGAAGCATCTCTTTCATGGTCATACTTACACTGGAAATCCGACTGCAGCTGCATTATCCCTCAAAAATTTAGAAATGTATGAGAAATTCGATTTAATTAACAAGATACAAAAAACTTCAAAAATTTTTGAATCTAGAGTTGGTGATATATATAATTTAGACTTGGTTGGAGACATTCGACATAAAGGCATGGTTATGGGAATTGAACTTGTACATGATAAAAAATCGAATAAACCTATCTCATTTTCACAATCAATCAACAAAGTTGTCTTTGAGGAAGGTAGAAAAAACCAAATTTACTTCCGCACATTGGGAAATATCATCATGTTAGTTCCTCCATTGGCAATATCTCAAAAAGATCTAAATTTCTTAATTGACGGAACCATTAAAACAATCAAATCTCTATCCAAGAAATTATCATGAATTCTCTATTTGTTACTGGCACTGATACTGATGTTGGAAAAACATGTGTTGTTGCAGGAATTGTAAATTATCTTTCAAAAAAAAATATAGACGTTGGAGTAATGAAACCATTTGCTTCAGGTTACAAACCCACTGACGATTTTATTTCTGAAGATGTTGAAATTCTTACCAAGTATTCAGGAGTACATGATTCTGTAGATTTGATAAATCCATATTTTTTTGAAATACCCACTTCCCCTTATGAGGCATGTATGAAATTAAATCGGGAAATAGATATTTCTAAAGTGGTTGATGCATACAATGAACTTGAATCCAAACATGATCTTGTAATTGTTGAAGGCATTGGGGGTATTATGACTCCTATCTCACAAAATTATTTTGTATCTGATCTTATTTCTGAATTAAAATTAAATTCCATAATTGTAACTGGTTCTAAAATCGGTAGTGTTAATCACCTTATGTTAACCTTTGAACATTTTCGACAAAAAAATCTCAATTTTAATGGATTTTTAGTAAATCAGAATGTCTCTGATGGATATGAATTACCTAGTCTCCGTCAGCAAATTTCTCGTTTAACTGGAGAGAAAGTTTTTGGTGCAATTCCCTATGCTGAGCCCTTTAATCTTGATTTATACGTTCAAAATTTTCAAAACTTTGTTGATCTTTCACATCTGGGTTTTGAAAATATTTAATTTATTCATATTCTTTGTTTGAATAAAACTTTGTGTATCTCTCAAAAAATTTCCGAATGAGATTTTATCTGTCGCATAAGACCTCTGTGGAATTTCTAACAAACGCTTTGAAATTACCCATATGTTATCATCTTTTTCTTGAATTGTTTTAATCTCTGAAATTTTATTTTGGATTTTAATCACATCTGATGTTTTCATGAATAATAAAATTATCACATTCTGTGGATTCTTCTTTAATTCTAATGTATTTGGTATAACTAAATCTAATTCAACATCTTCATATGAAATTTTTCGTTGACTGGGTATGAGCATTTCTGTAAAAAGATAATGTGTGATACTTTCTGCTAACGTTCCAAATTTTTCATCTTCATCTATATCTTCATTAATTTTGTTGATGGCTTTATCAAACACATTCTCAAATATTACTGAAAATTGTTTTTTTAGTAATAATTCATTAATTTTATCTTGACTAATTCTATCAATTTCTGCATATAATGCATCTTTGACGGGTGAACTTTCACTCATTTATTCAACAAATGCGTATCTTCTTTCTCCTCTTTTATCTGAGGAAATATTTTCAACATGTTCTAAAACAAATTCTTTTGTTGCATTTAGCAATGACTGATTAGGACTGCGTTTATTCTCATGTAATTCTTCGTAATCTTCTAAGCTAAGTTTCTGACGTTCACCAATTTCTGCTTCTAGATTCATATCTTTTACAATTGGCAAATGTTCTGGTTGAATTACTCCGCTGAACACCATGGCGCTACTGCCACTTCCATATGATGCAAATCCAAATCTTTTTCCTTCAAGATTAACTCCTTTCTGGAATTCAAATTCTAGACAACTTCTAAATCCCAAGTATAATGATGCTGTATACAAATTTCCAATACTCTTTGATGCAATTAATGAGCTTGCAACCTTGTTTTCATAAACTTCTTGATATGAATCTGTTTTTGCAAATCTTTTTGTAAATTCACTGTCTTTTGCCATAAATTCAGAGTCTGCTATTATTGATTCAATTGTTCCACGAGGATCTTTTGGTACTGGTTCTTCCATTCCTACTTCTTTTACAATTTCTTGCCATTTTGGTGTACTTCTCCATTCATGTCTTACAAGATATGCAAGAGCTTTCTTGCCCATGTTGCTATATGGAAGGTGCATATTGATGTAATCCATGTGGTCAAGCATGCTTTCGCCTTCTTTCAAATCTATTAGTCCTGTTTTGAGTGCTTTCTGTTTATAATCATTTAATGCATTTTTTACTTGAATGAGGTATAGTAAATTTGAATATTGTCCATGTACTATGGGTGTCTCTTTTCCAAATGGTCGATAAAAGTCATATTCATTTTTAATTGATGTGGATGTTACTTTAGGATCAAATTCTAAAAGTCTTGGTGAATCATTTAACAACATTGCAACTGCTCCCCCACCTTGAGTCATTTCTCCACTAGAGCCTAAATCATATTTTGCAATGTCTGATACAACGACTAAAGCATACTTATCTTCTGATTCCCCTGCTCTAATCCAGTTTGTATTATCGTATAATGCATAAGACCCACTGACACATGCAAACTTACACTCTATTCCGCCACAGTGTTGAAATGAACCTGAACCGTAAACTTGTTCTAACATTCCTATTACGTAAGAATTCATTGCCTTTGATTCATCAAATGATGATTCGGTGGCAACGTATAATCTCCCAATTTGTTCTGGAGATAATTTGTTCTTCTGCATTATTTTCAAACATGCATTTGCTGCTAAGCATGCAGGGTCTTGGTTGGCATCAACTATTGCCATCTTTGAAACTCCTAGTCCCTTAACTAATTTCTGAGGGTCTAATCCTCGTGCCTCTGCAAAATCTGCCGCATCCATAAACAATCTGGGAATGTAAATTGCAATATCGTCTATTCCTGCTGCCATTAGCTTTGCCTCATGATGTTGGTATATAAGACTTCCAGAGTAAATATGATTTACGTAGTGATTAATTTTCTAGCGATCTTGTTAATAAAATCTAATTTTTTCTAGTTTTCAAGCATGGCGTCAAAGATTCTTTCAAAGACTTCATACGGTTGGGCTCCAGAAATTGTTTGTACCTCTTGATTGTTTGCAGAAATTACATAAAATGCAGGTGTTCCTGTAATTCCTAATTTCTGTGCATCGGAATTACTTAAAGAAATTTTTTGTGCATATCGACCATCATTGTTACATTCGTTAAATGTATTCATATCTAATCCCACTTGTTCTGCAAACTTAGCAATATTTTCTTTACCTGCCCATCCATTATTTTCTCCTCTCCAGTTGTCATATAATGTATTATGATACTGCCAAAATTTTCCTTGTTCTCCTGCACAATGTGTTGCATGTGCGGCAGTAACTGAATCTTGACCAATTATTGTGTAATCTTTGAAAATCACATTTACTTTTCCAGTCATTACGTAATTTTTGAGTATTTTGTGTTCTGTATTATGATAAAATACGTTACAATAATGACACTGATAATCTCCAAACTCAACTAATGTAATTGGGGCATCAGATTCTCCCAACACTGGAGATCCATTTTGGATAAATACATCTATGGCGATTTTCTGTGGAGTTGGAGGTTCTTGTGCAAGTTGTCTTTCGATTAATGGTTCGGATGATTCAGAAAAATCTGCTCCAAAAACTACTGCTGCAATACAAATGCCTGCTATTACTGCACCAATTCCTAAAGATGGTACATGTAATGTTTGCCTATTACTTTTTTCTGAAGTATTATCTTTTTTTGAAATAGTATACTCTTCCCCTTCTATTGAAAATGTAAACTCTTTATCCTCCATACCAAATCGCTTTAATCATCTGATTTAGTCCTTTGGTTAATCTATAAAAGAAGCATTTTATAACTAACATTGATGAAGAAAGTCTTTATCAATGGTTATGGGTCAATTGGAAGTCGTATAATACAATTCATTAAAGATGATCCTGAAATTGAATTAGTGGGAATTGGAAAGTATTCCCCAGACTCGAAAGTACGTGATGCTCTTGATCGAGGATACAAAGTATATGTTCCCGAAAAAAATCAAAATGCATTTTCTGATTTTAGTATTGCAGGAAATATTGAATCGGCTTTAGATGAATCTGATTTAGTAATAGATGCATCTCCTGGAGGTACTGGCTTCAAAAACAAGAAATTATTTTATGAACCTCGTAATATTTTCTCAATTTATCAAGGCGGTGAAACTATTGATGGGGAAAATGCTGTATCTGACATACTATTTAATTCAAGAGTAAATTACAATGATGCTGTTGGTAAGAAGCATGTAATGCAAGGTAGTTGTAATGTTACTGGCATGGGTAGAATCCTAGAACCTTTAAGAAAAAACTTTGGTTCATCAATTAAAAGATTTGATGTAACTCTTGTTAGACGTTGGGCCGATATTGAACAAACAGACAAAGATGTTACTGATACTATTGAACTCACTCAAAGTCCTCATCATGGGGAAGATGTAAAATCATATTTTGGAAAAGATTCTCCACTTTTTGTTCGTGCCATAAAAGTTCCTACACGACAAATGCATCTTCATATTATGGACATTAGATTTAATGATAATATTCCCTCGGTCGATGAATTACATGATATTTTCAAAAATGAATATGGTGTCGCAACTTTATGGGCTGCAAAGGGTACAAAGGACATACGCGATTTTGCCGAAAAATTAGATTTTAGTTTTAAAGATACAAACATGATTCACATTCATGCTAATATGACACAAAAAATTGATGATACTATTCAGATAATGTATTCTGATGATCAAACTGGAATTGTAATTCCAGAAAATCACATGTTAATGCAAGCAATGTTGTTTGAAAAATCTTACGAAGATGCGGCAAAACACACTGAAAAATTATTTAACATGTCCAAGAAAAAAGAACTTCTTGAATCTAATTTTGGAAAAAATTAATTATTTTATTTTCTCTATCCTGATCTTTTCTGGTTTGTTCTTTTCTACTTTTTCTATCATTATTCTTATGGACTCAATCTCAATTTTATCTCCTTCTTTTGGTATGTCTCGTAACTTTTCATGTAATAATCCATTTAGTCTTGAATAATCATCCCCTTCTGGAATATTTGTCTTAAAAATCTCATTAATCTTGTCTATTTCAATATCTCCATCAGTCAATATAGTATTATTTCCTTCACTCTGAAATACTTGTTGAACTTTATCTTTTTCATCACGTATTTCTCCCACTATCTCTTCTAACAAATCTTCCAATGTGACACATCCTTCTACTCCTCCAAATTCGTCCATGACAATTGCCATGTGTGTTTGTCTTCCCTGCATTTCTTTTAGTAAATCACTAACACGTTTTTCTTGTGAAACAAAAATCGGTTCTCTCATTATACTCTCTAGAGATATTACTTTCTGATCTTGTTCTAATGATTTTAAAACATCTCTTACATGTACAATTCCTACTATGTTGTCTTGATTTTCTGCATAAACTGGAATTCTTGAAAAACCACTATTGTTAATTTCTGGTAATCCTTCAAACAACATTTTTTTTGAATTTAGTGTAAACATTTTGGTACGTGGGGTCATGACGGATCTAATGACAATATCATCAAAATTTAATGCCCCATGTACTAATTCACTTTCTTGTTTTTCAATTGCTTTATCTTTCAGACCTTGGTCAATTACTCCTTTAATCTCATCTTCTGTTAGTCCTGGTGGATTATCACTACTTCCTGTTAATTTTATAATTCCTTTTGTGATGGTCTCTAAGATTCTAACAATTGGATAAAATGCATAACTAAATCCTAGTAAAATTCGGCTGTACCGTGCCGCAATCTTTGATGCATTTGCATTACAATACGTCTTTGGAGTGATTTCTCCAAAAATGAGAATTAAAAATGTCATAATTCCAATTGCAATTGCTAATCCTTCATTACCAAATAATTTTAGAGCAACATCTGTTGCAATTGCTGTAGCTGCTACATTTACGAGATTATTTCCTAAATTGACACTAGCCATCATGCGACTAGGATTCTTTTTTAATTTTAGAAGTGATGCAGAACCTTTCACTTTGTCTTTTACCATTTGTTCAATTTTGGACATTCTTGTTCCAACTAACGCAACTTCTAACCCGCTAAAGAATCCGGAAAGTCCAATCAAAATTACTAGTATAGGTATCTCAACTTCTAACTGCATTGCCAAACCTCTAATAATTTTACTTTATCGGGATAACGCCTGTGCATCATTTATTGTAGTAACCACCACATTTTCAGATTATTATAATTGTGAGGAGGTTTCTTAAAAACCCTTGAGATTAAGTAAAATTGATTTTTAATTATTTGAGCCTAGATTTTTGGAGGTCTTGCAAATCTATTTGCAGGATCGTTATGATAATCAATTGGCAATAATGGTTCTTTTTGTCTTCCGGTAAGAATTCCTACCACTTTGTCATCTTTCTTGATAATTTCTTTATCTCTTAATTTTTTTATTCCTGCTACTGAAGCCCCCGAGGCCATTTCACAATCAAATCCATTTAGTCCTACCGCTGACATTCCATCTAACATTTCTTTGTCTGATACTTCCTCTACAATACCATCTGTGAAATCTAATGCACGTAATCCTTTTGCAATGTTAGATGGTTTTCCAATCTGAATTGCAGTAGCCTTTGTTTTTGGTTTAAGAGTTTCATCTTCATTCATTTTATTATAAAATCTCTCAATTAATTCAAAATTTGGGGAACCATCATTCCATCTTAGTTTTTCTTCTTCAAAGATCCCGTTATAGAGTTGATAAAGTGTATTTGCACCGCTTGCATTAATTACTGCAATCCTTGGAATTTTTTTAATCCATCCCCATTCATATAATTCCATTAAAGCTTTTCCACAACTAGATGTATTGCCTAATGCTCCTCCAGGATACACTAACCAATCAGGAACTTCCCAATCTAATGTCTCTAATGCTCTAAATGGAATTGTTTTTTGACCTTCTATTCTAAATGGATTTACTGAGTTTACAGTGTAACTCCCTGGTTCTTCTGCAGCTTGTAGTGATTTTGTAAATGCGTCATCAAAATTTCCATTAACTTTTACCATTTGGGTTCCAAATTGATATGCTTGACTTAGCTTTCCTGGTGCTATCTGTCCATCAGGAATGTATACATCACATTCCATATTCTCATTAGCAGCAAACATACCTGCAGACGCGGAGGTATTTCCTGTTGATGCACAAATAATTTTCTTTGCGCCCATCATTTTTCCATGTGTAACTGCGGCTGACATTCCATTATCTTTGAATGAACCGCTTGGATTGTATCCTTCTGGTTGGAACATCACATTTTCATTTTCAATTCCAATAAATTCTGAAACTTTTGTCATGTGATACGGTTTTGATTGTCTGCCTTCTGCCCCATCTAATGAGACTAGATATTTTGCACACTGTTCAATATCTTCAGTCTCAATTTCACAGAAATTTAATAACTCTCTAAATCTCCAAACTCCACTTTCATTATAGATGCTCCCTTGAGGATTTCTTCTCTCATAAAATGTCTCTTTTAGTTTGTGACTTGGGGCATGTTCGTATTTTACATCCAATAAATAATTACAAGATTCACATTTTATTGCGGTTGATCTGATAGGGTATGTTTTTCCACAATTGGGATTAATACATACTAGTTTTGCCTTTTGAATCATAATTTTTAGAAGAATTACCTAGTAATTTAAAGGCTGGATTGCTAATCTTTACCATATATTTTCATTAAATTTACCAAGTAAAGATTTACAACTATTTCCAATTATCTTTCTATATGGTACGTGTTGATGAATACATCTATGACCTTATGAAAAAAATCTTGGATTCGTATAATATCATTGATAATCTAGGAGAATCAAAAGATGATCTTTTCACATTAGATTTGGAATTAATAAAAATTAATGGTTTGCTCAAAGTTTTACTTCGAAAAACTGATGAATTTTCTAATAAAAACTCTGATTTTATAAAACTAAATAAAAAAATTACAAATTACTTTGAAAACCATTTCTTTGAAAATGAGTTAGAAAAAATTAAAGAGATTTATTCTGAAGATCCTCAACGAGTAAAATCAATTCGAAATTCAATTATAAATTCACTCCAAGATAATAAGTTAATTTTTAGAATTTATGAAATTGCCAAGGATCTAAAATGATTATTTTTTCTTTTTAGAAATCTTTGCATCTTTTTCTTTTAGTTGTTTTTCTTTTTCTGAGTTTTTGTCGTCTACTGCTTTAAAGACTTCTTGAATTAAACCATCAAGATGACTATCTGACACTTCGGGCGTCACTGATTCAGAGATATTGTTTATTGCAGCCGATATTTCAGAACTGACCTGCTCAAAACTTTCTGGGTCCTCCGCAGCAGTTGCATAAAGGCTCTTAAGATTTGCCACTTGGTTTAGAACTTGATCTGTCATATTTAGCTTATACTCCACTCCGCTAACAACAATATCTTTGGTTATCATGAAATTTCTTCAAAATGTAGGTTCTTAAAGTTTCTGACCTTTAGAATACTATCATATCTAGCGCGGCTGCATCACTAATCAGAGTGGTATGTCTTGAATTTATAACATATCCATTCTTAATTTCTTTAGTTGGGACCCATCTATTTGTAGAGGTATAATGTCTGTCTACAATTAGTTTTTTCTCGACTTCTTCAATATCTAGTTCCCCTTCTTCTACTTTCTGTGAATCTAGATGTTTAATTGTAATGAGAATTTTATTGACTTTGACTCTGTCACCAAATTTCCATTGAGAGGGGGCAGTTTCGTCAGATACTTCTACTACCTTTATTTTCATCTCTTTTGTTCCTAGAACATTCTTACTGACAAGCATACGCTCATCTATGAAATCTGAGAAGCTCATGAAATTATTCTTTTTTGGGCATTAATAAACAAAGAGCCTAACTATATGACATAGTGCCAATATTGTCATTTTAGAAATTTTTGGTATTTTGAATTAAATGGCATTTGATAATCTTTTAACAAAAATTTCTTTTTTTGCCCGTCTTTTAATGCATATGTGGTTCCATCATATCTGCATACCATATCTGTAGGTTTTTTTCTTTGGTCCCATACTTTGTAAAACTCTCGTAGTTCTCTGCTTTCATATTCTCCCACTCCAATACGTTTTTTTGACAAAAATTTGAATGCGAGTATAACTTGTCGTGTATCATACACTTCAAAATTATTTGTCCAATTTAGACATCGAATAATCTGATCATATGGAACAGTTAACGTTGTTCCAGTACCTGATTTTGCCTCAATTGTAAATAATATCTTATCTTCATTATTCACACATAGTATATCTGGAAGTGCTACGCTAGGAGATCCTAGCCGAAATGCTTTCCAGTTGTCCATGCTATTGAATCGTTTAACAAGTGTATCTTCCCAATTATACCCTCTTTGACGTCTGGTTTTTGCTATTTTTTTAAAATTTAATGATTTAGTCTTAGTTACAGTTCCTTTACTATTCATGAAAATACTAATTCTATCTGTGATTTAGTAGAGTAGGTTATTTGGTAATGACCAACTGCTAATTCTTTTCAACAATAAATGAATAGACCGGCCTATTTTGAAAGCTTACTTTCATTATTACTGATTGTCCAATATGAGGCAATTCAGAAGAAATAATCTTCCCTAGCAAACGTATATTTTCATCGATTTTCACTATACCAAAAAACTCTGATTCTTTTTTAGAAAATTCAATTATCGTTCCTTTACATGAAGATTCGACCCATGATGTATTTTCGCCACATTTGTTACAAACCTTCTGTATAGGCCAAAATACTATGTTACAATTTTTACACTTGCAGATATAGAATCTGCCTTGCTTTAGTTGCTCTTCGAAAAAACTCAATTTTGTAATACCATGACTGAACTTGACGTTCCTGCAGCAGACATATTCTGGATTAATCCTGTTTTTGCATTAGAAATTTGTCTTTTATCGCATTTTTCTTGGAGTTGATTTGCTATCTCTATTGTTTGTGAAATTCCTGTAGCGCCTAGTGGATGTCCTGCTCCAATCAGCCCTCCTCGCGGATTTATCATTCTATTTTCTGTATTGAATAGATTTCTAACAAACTCTCCGCTATTTTCATTAGTTGTTAATCCTATTTCAGAAAGTGCCATTAACTCACACACTGAAAACGCATCATGAACTTCTGCTACGTCAATTTGTTCAGAAGTAATTTTGCCCATTTTCAAAGCATTTTCCGAAGCAATTCTTGTACTGTTAATTTCATCAAGATTGTTTTTTGTAAAACTTGCAGATGTTGTTTTTTGTCCTATTCCTTTAATCCAGATAGGACATTCCGATATCTTTTTAGCTTTTTCTTCCGATGCCAGAATAATTGACGAGCTGCCAGAACATGAACGTGAACAATCTAAAATTCTTAGATCTTCTGTAATTTGTTTCGAATTCATTATTTCAGAAATGGTCTTTGGTTCATTACTATATGCATGTGGGTTGTCCATTGCATGTTTGTGATTTTTTGCAGAAACAATTGCTAATTCTTCTTCAGTAGTATGAAATTTTCGTTTATGGTTTTTTGTAAGCATTGTTGCCCAAAAAATGGGATGTTCCAAATCTCCTCGTGAAATATCCCATTTCAAGACTTGACCCGGATTTGTTGCAGAATCTACTCCTGATACTAAAATCACATCTGCTAACCCTGATGAAATATAGGAATATGCTGCAATTATTGCGTTAGTTCCAGAACTACATAGATGTTCAATTGAATGAGAAATTTTTGGTTGAATGTCAGTCATTTCCGATAATATCGCGCCCATGTAGTTTGAATTACTATTTGTTGAAACTAATACCCCCTCTATGTCACGTAATTCGCAATTTTTTATAGAGTTTATACAATTATTTGCAGACTCTAAAAGTAATTGCTCTACATCTTCATCGTTCTTAGAAAATTTTGTTTCTCCAGTGCCTACAATTGCAACTTTATTCATTTGTTTCTCCCGAAAAGGTTTTTGTTAACAATTCAAAGGATTCTCTTGTGTCTCCTATCGGATTAAATTGTATAATTGGCAAATCAATTCCTATTTCTCTAAATGCATTTAGTTTCTTTAATCCCATATCAGGTGTTCCTGCGATACATAAATCATCTAACATTTTTTCCGTGACAAATTCATGTAGATTTTTTAATCCTGTTTTTTTGTATTCATTAAAAATAATTTCAGTCTCTTTTGAATATCCTGAAGAATGTAAAAATTCTCGATAAATTTCTCCGACTGCTATGTAAAAACTCAGTGTTTGTTTTGCACGTTTAGATGCTTTTTCATAATCATTGTCAATACAGGTAATAATTTGTAATGTTGTATCTATTTTTCTTGTTTCCTGCATTACAGAAATAGTCTTTTTCATTTCTTCTTTAGGTCTTAAATAGAATATTATCCCGTCACCAATCTCCCATGTTAATTCGACCATTTTCTTATTAATTGCGGCAAGATAAATTGGAATTTCTTTTCGAAGAGGTTTCGTGAGAAGTGTAAAATCTTTCAGTGAGAAAATCTTTCCTGAATAATTAATTTTTTGATTTTGTAATGCAAGACGTATGATCTCGACATATTCTCTCATCCTTTGTACCGGAAATTGAAATTCTTGTCCATGAAAGTCTTCTACAATTGGAACACTACTAGTCCCTAATCCCAGTATTAATCGTCCATTAGAGATTGCATCAACTGTCGAGGCGCCCATGGCAATTAGATTTGGACTTCGTGAATAGATGTTAATAATTGATGAACCAATCTTTGAAAAATTGTTTTCTCGTGATGCAGTTGCCATCATTGAAAAATTTTCCATTCCCCATGTTTCAGGTATCCACATCACATCAGGTTTAATTTGTTCCAGTTTTTTAGCACATGCTAAAACTTCATCAATTGACAGTAACGAGCCCAAACTATACGATATTCTTTCCATTTCAATACTTGAAATATTTGGAATACTTTTTGGATTTTATTTCTTTTGAACACTCTTCTATGTCTTTATGAGAATCTATGGAAAACCATAGCACATTTTTGAATTTAATCGTGTTTAATTTCTTATTTTGTACCATCTTTGGGAATACTATTCCTTCCAAACTTCCTTTCTTTGGAATTATTTTCTGAATCTCTGTAGATAAATGGTATATTCCAGGATTCATCCATACATCTGTCACATCTTTTTTTTCATTAAATTTTAAGATTTTATTTCCTTTAATATCCATTGTTCCAAATTTTGTCTTTAATTCATTAGCTGCAATAGTATTTTCTTTTTTCATAATTTTTTTCAAATTAATATTTGTAACAATATCTCCATTTAATACAAGAAATGAATTCTCTTCTACATACTTCAATGCCTTTTTAACAGCTCCACCTGTTCCCAAGGGTGTCTTTTCAATTGAAAATATTATGTCACATCCAAAATTTTTCTTTTGTTTAAGAAATTTTTCTATCAAATGTGATTTGTAACCTGTTGAAATAATTATTTCAGTAACACCGTATTTTTTTAGATATTTTATGGTTCGTTCAATTAATGGTTTATTGTTAATTGGAATTAGGGGTTTAGGAATTTTATCTGTTATTGGACGTAATCTTTTACCTCTTCCTCCTGCTAAAATTATTGCTTTCATGATTTTTTGTTATAATCTCTATTTTTTAACTTATGTTATACTATATGATTACTTCAAATGCTGCAAGACCAAAGAAATATCCTACCAATACCATGGTGACCCCCCATGCACATGATCCCAGAATAGTATATGTTAAAAATTTCTTAATGCTCATTTTTAACAATCCTGCAGGAATTGAAATCATTTCTCTAAATACGGGTACCATCCTTCCAAATAATACTGCTTTATCCCCATATCTCTCGAACCATTTTTCAACTTTATCTAATTTTTTTTCTGAAACTCTTACTTTACTTAGATATTTCAATAATGCTGCTCTTCCAAGTTTTAGAGCTATGAGATAGATTACTGTTGAACCAATAGATGCCCCGAATCCTCCTACAATACCCAACATTATAGCTTCTATCACGCTTAATCCATTTTGTGATGCAATGAATCCTGCTGTTGGGAATACTGCCATTGTGGGAATTGGCGGAATTATTGTTTCAAGTAATGCAGCAAGAAAAACACCGAGATACAAATATTCAGAAAGTAAATCTGCAATCCATTGAATCAGGGCTTGTAATTCACTCATTGCCGTTTATCTCAGTTATGTAATAATGCAATTCTGTGTAACATTCTTTGCAATACTCTTCAAATTTTGTATGTTCGCAATCATAACCTTTGCTAGTATTTTGTCCACATTTTTCACATTTAGGCATGTGAAATCTAATTTGATGACTTCTTTATCTTTATTGCACCTAATGCAATTTGGAATATTCCCGGAGCAAACAACATTGCTACTGATGCCATTGGGTCTCTTTCAGTACCTTCGGGTGCACTTGTTCCAACCATGGCTATTCCTCCAATGAGAATTAAAACACCTGCTATGATTATCATTCCGCCTAGACCTTTTGATGGTTCTTTCAGAGAAATGAAAAATGCTATAATTGGTAAAATAAGTGCAGGTCCGCCTAGGCCCATGCCTCTTTGCATATCATCTAATGGTAAAAATCCATCACTTTTTCCTTCGCCTCCGCCCATACTGGCTGCAACATCTGCACCATACAGACACAATAATACAATTGCAATTCCTGTAATTATCAACGAAGCTTTTAGTGCCATATAATTTTGAGAAATCAAGTATTAATAAACTATTTTGATAGTTTATTGATTTGTACTAGGTTATTTTGGTTTGATGACTAGGTTATTTTTTAGATCTTCTACTTGCAGAAGCAAACCTTCAATCCCTACATTCTTTTTATCTACTATGTTTATGTGACCAATTTTCCTTTGAGGCTTGGATTCTAGTTTGCCGTACATCTTTAAGAAAATATTTTCTTCTTCACGGTGTAATACATTGTATTCTCCTTTGAATGTGTGTGGTCCTAAAATATTGTACATTATGGTAGGAGATTTGATTGACGTATCTCCCAATTCCATTCCCAGAATTGCTCTAAGGTGTAATTCAAATTGAGATATGGTACTTGATTGTAATGTGTGATGTCCCGAATTATGAACTCTGGGCGCAATTTCATTGATTAGTATTTTTTCATCTTGTGTAACGAACATCTCTATACCAAATACCCCTGCACCATGTAGTACTTCCATTGTTTTATGTGCAACATCTTCTGCTTCTTTTCTTACATTTTCTGAAACTCGACCTGGTGCAATAGTCATTCTCAAAATATTATTCTCATGAAGATTTTCTACTACGGGATATGTGGAAATCTCTCCTTTAGTATTACGTGCCGCAATTACTGATACTTCTTTTTGAAAATTAACAAATTTCTCAACCATTAGTGTTTTTCCTGTAAATAGATCTAATGCATCATCGATATCACTTTTAGTATTAATCTTATAATTTCCTCGCCCGTCATATGCATCTCTTCGTGTTTTTAATAATAGCGGAAGACCCAATTTCTCAATCATTTTTTCTAATTCTTCTCTGTTTTCCACTTTTTCAAATTCTGCCACTGCAATTCCATTTTCTTGTAAAAATTGCTTTTGCAAGAACTTATCTTGGATGATTCGCAAGGTTTCTGGAGAAGGATTTATCTCAGTATTTGCTTCTAATTTTTTTAAAACATCACTATTTCCAGATTCAATCTCATATGTTATGATATCTGATAATTCAGATAATTTTTTTATTGATTCTTCATCTTTGAAATCAGCAATAATCTGTTCTGCCCCAACCTTTGCTGCAGGGCAATTTTCTGTGGGATCTAATACTATTACTTTAGAAATTTCTTCTTTCATATTCTGTGCAGCTTCTGTAAGCATCATTCCTAATTGTCCCCCTCCAATAATGCCTAAAATTTTACTCATAACGACATGCAAATTTTGTATTACAAATAGTTTTCAAAAAAATTATTAAAATACCGCCTTATGCATCAAAAATTATTGGTTACAAAAAAACCGCTTGTTGGAATCATTATGGGTTCAAGCTCAGATAGCCGAATAATGCATGGTGCTGCAGAGATCTTAGACTCATTTTCTGTAGCACATGAAGATCAGATAATTTCTGCACATCGTACCCCTCAACGTTTAGATGAATATGCAAAACATGCAGAAAAAAACCAATTCAAAGTAATTATTGCAGGGGCAGGAGGGGCAGCACATTTGCCAGGTATGATTGCATCTCATACGACAATTCCTGTAATAGGGGTTCCAATCATGGTGTATAATGACAAACAAATGAAAAAAACTGATAAAAACAAATATTCTGCATTTGGAGGATTGGATTCTCTATTGTCGATATCTGAAATGCCTACCGGTTCTCCTGTTGTTGCTGTAGGAGTGAATAAAGCATCAAATGCTGGAATTTATGCCTTAAAAATTCTAGGTAATTCATACCCCGAAATCAAAAAGAAATTAAAAAAACACAAATTTGATCAATACACTTCTGTGTTAAAAGAATCTGAAGAACTCAAAAAAATCGGATTATCAAAATTTGTAAAAAAGAAATTCCGTTAAGAAATTACTTCAAATTCAATATTTTTCTGATTTAGATGATTTATCAATGCATTTGATTGATTCTGGTCTTCTGTTTCAAGACTAATTGTAACTCCTGCAGACCCTGCACTTACATTAGTACTCAAACGGTCGTGAATAATTTCAACTATGTTTACATTAATTGATGAGATTTCATCAACTAATTCTTTTAATGCACCTGGTCTATCCTTCAACAAAATTGAAATTTTCAACATTCTTCCCATATCTGAAAGTCCTTTTGTCACTATTTGTCCTAGAAGATACATGTCAATGTTTCCGCCACATAAAATTGGAACTACGTTTTTTCCAGATTCTGGTTTATGTTTTAAAATATACGCTAATGCCACTGCCCCTGCAGGTTCAACAACTGCTTTTGAACGTTCCATTAATAGAAACATTGCATTAATGATGTCACTATCATCCACAGTAACAATTTTGTCAATTTTCTGTTGAACAATTTCAAAAGTAAATTTTCCTGGTGTTTTTACAGAAATTCCATCTGCAATAGTCATTTTACCCTCCACAGTTGTCAATGAATTGTTTTCTAGTGATTGTTTCATAGCAGGATATGCATTTGATTCAACCCCTATGATTTTCACATTTGGATTTTTTTCTTTTATTGCAGTAATTATTCCTGCAACCAATCCACCACCGCCGATTGGAACATAGATTTCATCTAAATTTGGAAGTTCTTCGATAATTTCTAATCCAATCACGCCTTGTCCTGCTATGACATGTGGATCATCAAATGCATGAATAATTGTCGCACCTGTCTCCTTTGCAATTTTTTGAGCATGAGCCCAAGATTCGTCATAAGTTATTCCTTCCAAAACAACATTTGCACCATATCCTTTAGTTGCAGCAACTTTTGCAGGAGATGCCGTCTTTGGCATTACGATAGTACATTGAATATTTTCAATCTGAGATGCAAATGCAACTCCTTGAGAATGGTTTCCTGCAGAAGCTGCAACCACCCCTTTACTTTTCTCCTCATCTGTTAGGGATTTTATCTTGTAATATGCACCACGAATTTTAAATGAGCCCGTTTTCTGTTCATATTCATTTTTCAAATAGACATTAGCCCCACAAAGCTTACTGAATGTATCTGAAAATTCTAAACTTGTTTTTCTAATCACATCACTTTGAGTTTCTTTTGCTTTTAGGATGTCTTCATATGTTATTGTCATGGAATTTTTGCACTCCTAATACATAATTAAATTATATGAAATATCTGAAAAACTGTTTTCTAGTTTTTTATGCCTAGATTTTGCAAAATATCTAAATAGTTGCGATCAAAAGCAAAATCATTAGTCAAGAGGTACAGTTCCCCAAGGCATTAGCCTCTGTACCCTTGATTAAGACTTCATTAATTCTAAAATTTTTGTTATTTCTATCACGATTTTGTTTTTGTCCTCGTCAGTCATAATTGATGCATCAACTAAACCTTGTTTTGCACCATCTTCGACATATTCTAAATCAATATTACATAAACAACCTTCCTCACCATTAACTAATTTCTGTTCATCAATAATGACGGGCGTTGTATGAAATGTTTCCAATAACAAGTTGTCTAATTTTTTAAAAAGTTTATTTTTTTTGTCTTTGACATCTACAACTTCGGACTGGGATTCATCAATCATTTTTTTAATTTTCTCAGATAACTCTTCATCATTATAAAATAATTCAAATAATTCTTGTTTTGGCATATCCATAAAACCTAATTCATTTAATTTTTCAATAATCAATCTATCACTTTCTTCCTCATATTTTGTCTCAGAATTTCCTGTACTATCTATCAAATTTGCCAACTCTTTTTGTAATTCAAGAACCTCTTGTACTGGTTTGTAATACAATTGAATATGATATTGCAATGATACATGAAGAGATAGAATATAATCTCCTAGCCTTATCTCTGATTTTGTAAAAAGTCTACGTAAATCCTCATCACTTGAACTAGATATTCCTTGGGAACTCCAATTTGGAATGTTTGTAAAATCTGAAAAAAAATTTGTTACATTTGCAATATCAAAGGTATCTATCTTTTTGGTAGTGCTATCGCCCAACATTACATCACAATTTACAGTTCTGGTTGTATCAGCAATTTTTGTAAGAAATAGATCTTGAATATGTTGATTAATTTCATTTAATTTGAGAAAATATTCATTATTAGTTGGATTGCCAATTCTCATATGGTTGGTTTGATATACTTCCTTAAATTCTATCATTTATGGAAAGTCTTACAGAAATAATATGTAATTTAAAATACGACCTTCGTGATTTATACAAAGGAAATAGTCACACTATTGAAGTACTTCCTAATCCTCCATCTAAATTTCAGATTAAAGATGAGCATCTATTATCACTCTATGCCTTCCTTGAGAATAATCCCATTTACTCAAATCAAATTGTTCAGAAATTATCTGATATTGATTGTACCATATTTGAAGGAGATTTGAATAATTATTGGATTGATAGTTTAAAACATGATTCAAGCTATGCACCATTTTATCCAACATGGTTGTTATCCGCATTTTGTTTATCTGTTGAAGCTGAAAAACTCGGTTATGAACAAATAATTGATATCGGCTCAGGGGATGGCAGAATTGCCTATTCCGGGAAGATATTAGGATTGAATTCCATTTCAATCGAAATTGATGAGAATTTGGTAGATTTACAAGAGAAAATTTCTGATAAAACAGGTGTAAAATTTAATCCAATTTGTTCGGATGCTACAACTTATGATTTTACTAAAATCTCTGATAAACCCTCGATTTTCATAATCGGAGGAGTTCCTGAAATAGGAGAGGTTTTGGCAGAATCAGTTATCAAAAATGTATTAAAAATTGAACGATTATCTAAATCTGCATTTGCTCTTACAGGAAGTCATTCTCATAGAAAATTCTCCCGAGATACAACGGATTTTGGATGGGGTCCTACAATCAAAAAATTAGGATTAAACATAATTTCCACACATTCACTACCTACATACTGGACAATGGACCAAAAATTTGAGACACCGTATGTTTTTGTAAAAAAAGGATAAAACACAGTGTTTTTTTAAGAAATTAAATGTCTGAAAAAGACGATTCAGTGTTACCTGCAAAATCCGAGGCCGCCCAATCAGATTCATCTCAAAAAGGTAGTGTAGTGGATATGATGTTAGGAAAAAGTAGTGAAAAAGTAATTGATTCTGAAACAATGATCCAGGAAACTCAGAAGCGAATATGGAGGTCATTAAAAAAAGGAATTGAGTATGATGCAACCGTAGATAGGTCTGATGCATATCTTAGAAAACATGTACATGAAAAGCAAAACATGGTGGTCATGTACGTGGATTTAGTTGGCTCGACTGACATAACATTAACTCTGCCTGAAGAAAAAGTTGCCATAATCATTAGTTCATTTGCACAAGAAATGGCATTTGCAGTTAATCATCATAATGGATTTGTATTAAAATTTGTAGGTGATGCTGTAATTGGCTACTTTATTCACTCTAGCTCTCTAATTGCAGCAGATAATGCAATTAGTTGTGCAAAATCTATGATTCGAATAATTGATGAAGGGATAAACCCAATTCTGAACCAATATGATTACCCTGATCTTTTTGTAAAAATTGGTGTTGATTTTGGCAACAATATGATTGTAAGATATGGCTCTGATGCTGAGAAATCTCACGTTGACCTTATTGGACCTGCAATGAACATTGCAGCTAAGATTCAGGGTAAAGCAGGTCCACAAGAAATTTTGATTGGAGAGGATGTTTACAACAGAATACATCCAACAGTTCAAAAAGAATTTTCAAAGAAGATTTGGAACGAAGATGAATGGAAATATCATAGTAGAGAGACAGGGGAATTATATCCTGTTTATTACCACACTAAACAGTAAATCTGTCTGGGCATTCAACATGTTCATAATGGTGTTCAGTAAATTTTTCATTAACCACATACATCACAATCTTGTGTAATTCTTCATCATGAATTACTTTTTCACATTTTAGACAGCGTTTTACTTTGTTGTGGTCCATGAAACAATCAAAATTTGTGATCGCTATAAGGATCTGCGATCAGAATAATATGACTAAAAATCGACGTTTGTTCACAATTTGAGCCTAATACAGATACCCGAATGCTAAAATATTGTTCAAGAATTATAAAATTATGGATACAGGATTCTTTAAAGAGAGAAAAACTGCTTTCAATCCAATTGAAGCAAACTTGGGTAATGAAACAATTCGTTATCCTCCAAACAGTGCACCTCCAACAGGATTCTCAGGCATAAATGAAATAAGAGAACGATTTAACAAAAGTAATGCATCATTAATGCCAAATCTCGAAGATTTCAATCAAATGTTTCGTCAATATGCGGAGGGGCTATTACATGCAAACCAATCAGTATTTCCACCAGGCCACCCATTATACAATAGAGAAAAATCATTTGCGTTGATGAAAGAGGCCAATGACAAATTACTCAAAGAGAATTTGGAATTAAAAAAACAACTTGAAAAATCTGAAAAACCTTCTTCACAGGCTAATTTCTAAGATATTTGTCATATTTTCTAAAAATCTTTTCTAAATTCTCATACTCTGTATGAGATATTTGATCTTTTTCCAACATGTTCTTAATTATCAATCTCTCTGAAGTTTCAAGATAGTTTACTGCTTCAGAATTCAATAACTGTTGAATTTTATTCTTATCTTCCAACTCCATTTTAAGATCAAATTGTGGATGTGGTTTATTAATTTAAACAATTTTAGAAAAATATGAATAAATCCTCATGGGTGGAACTAATCGAAATTAATAGAAAAAAATGCGAAGACATTGTTGCATGTTCTAAAAAGGTTCGTTATGCTGGGTGTTTTAATGAATATGGAAGGACTATTGCTGGAAAAATCAGACCAGGAATAAAACCGGTATTTTCTCCAAATGTAATTCGTGAAGAATTTTTTGTAATTGCTTCAACAATGAAATCACGGCAAAAAATTTCAAAAGGTTTAGGCGAGCTAAAGTACATTTTGATAAATCATAAAAAAATTAACATTCTGTTATTCTCAAAAAATACGATAACCTTTTACATTACATTTGATCAAAAAACCCCCGCTGATTCGACCCTGATAAATAAAATTAGAAAAATTATTACAAAATAAATAAGATGTATTGGATTATGGGTTAACTTCGACCATGGTTTCAGTACGTTCTACACCCGGAATTTTTTGGATTTCGGTAGTAACGTCTTTGATTGTAGACAATTCAGATACATCAATTACGGCTACCGCATCAAATTGCCCACTAACAGGGAAGGATTCTGTTATTTCCTTAACTTTTCTTAAACGTGCAGCAATGAGTTTTTTTGGAGATTTTACAAGAATTACTGCCCTTACCATCCTAAATCAATCTCCACTTCTATCAATGTCTCGGTATTCACAATTTCTTTTACATTTTTAAGATCAATTACAACATTATTGATATCGTCCATAGATGAATTCAAAATAACTGCAATATCTGCACGGCCTGTAACAATCATAATATCTTTTGAAATTTTTCTCTTTTTTCTTAAAATTTGAACAACCTTGTCTACGGTACCTGGCTTGACAGTTATCATGCATAATGCTTTCATGAATTAGACATGCATTTGTAAGTGAAAAGGATTTCTAATCTGAACTTGCCTCTTGTGAACGTGCTTCTTCCAGATATGCACGTCTCTCTTCAAGTTCCGTTTCTCTATCAATTGTTAAATCGTCATCAACAATTACAATTCCTGAATCTTCAGGTTCAATATTTTTTTTAGATGTTTTCTTTGCAACTTTTTTTGTTGTTTTCTTTGCAACTTTTTTTGTTGTTTTCTTTGCAACTTTTTTTGTTGTCTTTTTCTTTTCAGCCAAGTAGTTCGAAGAAAATCAGAATATCATCTTATTAAATATTTCATTATTGAATAAATAATGCCATAATTTTTGGGCATAGCGAATATGTTTTGCGCGTCTCAAATCGAATAGGGTTACCAGAATATGGTAAATGCCGAGGGCGAGATTTGAACGCGCGACAGCCACGTCTTCAGCGTGGTGCTCTCCCAGGCTGAGCTACCTCGGCATGATGAATTTGAAAATTAAATGAAATTAAAGCGTATCCTTTCAGGGTTTCCAAACAATATCTGATATATTCTTCCTTTGATTAATAGCACGTGCCATGATGAACATCAAATCAGATAATCGATTGAGGTAGATAGCCGCATCCTTGTTTATCTCTTCGTTTTGCGACAATGCGATTACGTGTGTCTCAGCTCTACGAGATATTGTTCTAGATAAATGCAAAATTGATGCCAATAACGTCCCTCCTGGAAGTATAAAGCTAGTCAGCGGTTCCAATTGAGGTTCTAATAAATCAATTTTTTGTTCTAAAAACGTGATCATTTCGGGAGTGGTTCTAATTTTGTTATCAGACATATTTGGATTTGCTAGATCTGATCCAACTATGAATAAATCATTTTGGAGTTTAATCAGAATGTCTTTGATTTCTGAATCTAGTTCTAAAGATAAGGCAATACCTAATGATGAATTTAGCTCATCAACTGCACCATATGACATTATTCTTTGATCAGATTTCCATACTCGTGAATTATCAAATAAAGAAGTTTTACCTTCATCACCAGTTTTTGTATAAATCTTCATGAAATCTTGGTTTGAGTATTGCTATTAAGGGTAATGTTAATTTTACATGGTGCCAATAATTGTGAATATGGATTATATAGAAAATGCAAATAATTTGTTTTTGAATAAAAAATTCACTCTAGCGGTAGAAGAATATAAAAAAATCTTAGAAACTGAACCTCAAAACCTAACCGCACTAAACAACTTGGGCTATACATTAACCAAATTGAAAAAGTTTGATGAGGCTCTAGAATGCTATGAAAAATCATTAAGAATTAAAGATGACGATCATGTCGTAATAGTTAACAAAATATCATTATTTAGGAAAACCGGACAGATAGATGATGCATTACTGTTGTGCAATAGCATTTTAGAAAAAAACCCTCATGAATTAATTGTATTATTTCATAAACTACGATTATTGAAAAAATTAAACAGATTCAAAGAATCAAATGAGATTTGTAAAAAAATACTTGAGGCATATCCTTCTAATATTGAAGTTCAAAATGAATTTATTAAATAGAGTTTAAGTAGAAATCTATGATTTCTGATTTCTTTTTTCAAATAGCAGGTTTAAAGGAATTACCTCGTTCAGGATGGAAAATAAAAGTAGGATTAAATGATACAGAATCTGTTGCCGAGCACTCTTACATGATGTCAGTTATGGCAATGGTACTTTCTGATTTGAAATCACTGGATTCTGAAAAAGTTATCAAGATGTCACTTCTACATGATTGGGCAGAATCTAAAATTGGGGATTTCATGCCCGATGAAATTGGTTATGATAAAAAATCAGAATTAGAAAACTATGCAATGATTGAAATTTTAGAATCCCTTCCTCAATCACTACAATCAGATTATCAAAATATTTGGAATGAATTTCTTGTCCGAGAGACTCAAGAGGCACGACTCGTTCATGAATTAGATAAATTAGAACTGGCATTACAAGCAAAAATCTATGAAAAAGATGTAGACCCTGAGAAAGTTAAACCATTCATTATTTCTGCAGTGGAACAAGTTAATGACCCTGATTTAAAAAAAATCCTTGTTGATATACTAAAATAATAAATCCTATTTCCAATTTATGAAAATATGTCTGAAAACAAAGATGAGTTAATTAAAGCACAGAATGAGCTGATTGGAGTTTTATTTGAAATTATAAAACGATTGCAATCCAACAATGATTTGGATACAGAATATTTTCAAATTATCAGAAAAGATTCACATTCAGATGAAGATGCATCAAGATTATCAGAAATTACTAAAGAACGAGAGGAAAACGCAAAAATTGTTTCTAGATTATTACAACAGATTGAATCTAATTAATGACCACAACTACATGAATCTCCGTCGCCGCAAGAGTCATCTACAATTCTAAATTTGTTAGTTTGTTCAAATTTTGCTTGTGAATAATGAGAAATGTTTACAATTCGGGTTCTAACATCTTTATTTTTCCAACTACCTTCATTTTCAAACCAGGATTCAATTTCATCTACATCATACCTTTCTCCGTTTTCGTTAATTTCTTTAAAAATTTCTTTGATTAAGATTTCATTCTCAGGAGTTAGTTGTGATTTATCTTCAACCATAGTAGTAATTTCATTTAGACGCATTATTGTGGAATTTAGTAATGGCATGAAAATTGTTAATTTATATCGCATTTATAATATTACAATTACATGCAATATTTTCAAGCATTAAAGAAAGGTCAAAAAAGAGTTGAATCTGCACGTGCGTACCTTAACTCAATATCAAATGACAGAGCTATGCCTGCATTAGCATTAAGAGACAATAAAACAAATGTGTGGGAACCGGTGGGCGAGGAGAATCTGTATGCAGTAATTGATGAATCATCAGGATTTGTTTTAACTGATTCAAGTGGATACATTATTGCGTTATGCGATGAAAAAGGTACATCAAAAGCCCTAGTTCAAAGCCTAAATCAAGAACAGAAAGACAATATCGTAGAATTATTGAAGAAAGATAACATAGTAGAGTACAAAGGCAAAGTAGCTTTACCTGTGTAGATTTTATTAATGCCGTCAAATATCATAGTAAAATGAACAAATATTCAAAAATCATAGAGGTCCAAGGTCATCTCATAGATTCTTTGGTTTTAACAAAAATCTTTGATAATGTAATGGATCTTGATGGAAAATTCGAAGTAATGAAAATTTCCGTGGGCAAATTGAAGACTGATGAAAGTTATGCAAAATTAAGAATTATTGGAAAAAATAAATCTCATTTAAACGAGATTATGACTGTACTTCACAGAGAAGGTGCTACAACAAAATCTCAAAAAAATTGCAAGACAAAATCTGCATCAAAAAACATGGTATTTCCAGACAATTTTTACAGCACTACAAACAATCACACATCAATTTATCATAAGAACAAATGGATTAATGTTGAAAATATGATGATGGACAAGTGTATTGTTGTAAAAGGAAATACTGCAAAATGTGTTCCAATTAGAGAAGTCAAAAAAGGCGATAAAATTGTAATAGGTGAAGAAGGTATCAAAGTATCAACGCCAGAACGTCCAAGGGAAGGTATGAATGTGTTCCAATTTATGGGAAGTGGAAGTTCTAGTGAGCGTCCAACTCAACATATTGCAAAAAAGGTAGCTGAAGACATTAAAAATACAAAGAAAAAAGGTGGAAAGATTGTGTTGGTAGGTGGTCCTGCTATTGTTCATACAGGAGCTGCAGATGCAGTTGCAAAAATGATCAAAACAGGACACATCAATGCAGTTTTAGCGGGAAATGCATTAGCTGTACATGATGTAGAGTATGCAACGTTAGGTACCTCACTAGGAATGAAAGTTAAAGATGGAACATTAGCTGTACGAGGACATAGAAATCACATGGATGCAATTAATTCAGTATTCAAAGCAGGTTCTTTGAAAAAAATGGTTCAACAAAAAAAATTAACACGTGGAATAATGTATGAATGTGTAAAAAAGAAGATTCCTTTTGTTTTAGCTGGTTCTTTAAGAGATGACGGTCCATTACCGGACGTAATTACAGACATTGCCGATGCACAAAGAGAATACAAAAAAGTTCTAAAAGATGCAAACATGGTAATCATGGTTTCTACAATGTTGCATTCAATTGCAACGGGAAATATGTTGCCTGCAAATGTCAAGGTAATTGTAATTGATATCAATCAACCAACAGTCACAAAATTGATGGACAGGGGTACATGGCAAGCATTAGGAATTGTATCTGATGTAGGGGCATTTTTGCCAATGGTCGCAGAAAAAATTGGAGCTAAAAAATGACCTTAAAAATAATAGATGAGATTGATTTTGAGAAAGGAGAGGGATTAGTTCCAGTTATTGTTCAAGATTCGGAGTCAAAAGATGTTCTAACTTTGGCATATACAAATAAAGAATCACTAGAATTGACAAAGAAAACTGGAAACTCGTGGTTTTGGAGTCGTTCTAGAAAGAAACTTTGGATGAAGGGTGAAGAATCAGGAAATACTCAGAAAGTAAAAAAAATACTGGTAGATTGTGACTCTGATGCAATAATCTATTTGGTTGAACCATCAGGTCCTGCATGTCACCTTGGTGAACGAACTTGTTTTCATAATGACATGGAATCGTAGAATTATTGTCCTAGTTTTGATTTAATTAATTCAAGTGTTTTGACAGGATCTGCTTTTCCTTTTGTTTTCTGCATAACTTTTCCTACAAGGAAGTTTACAGTTTCAGGGCGCTCCTTGGCATCTTGTACTGCCTGCTTTTCTTCTTCAAATATTTGAGATATTATGTTATCAATTTCAGAAGAATCAGAAACCTGGCCTAAATCCATTTCATCTAATAGTTCTTTGACTGATTTTCCAGATTTTACAATTTCTTGTAATGCAATTTTGGATGAATTTCTTGTAAGGGTTTTCGCATTTACTGCATTTACCAAATCGGCTAAATGCTGAGGAGTAACTTTGGATGTTTCTCTTTTCTCTCTAGTGTCAATAAATCCAAGTAAATCCGTCGTTATCAAATTGGCAATATCTTTTGCATTTGACTCATTATGTGCATTTTCAAACAGATCTGAATAATATCTATCAGATGATAAAATGTCGGCTACTTGTGGAGCAATATCGTATTTTTCAACATATCTTTCTTTTTTAGAGCTTATACTCTCAGGCATATTCTTTTTCAAAACATCACGCGTTTCTTGATCAATTTTAACCCAGGGAATGTCGTTTTCTAAAAAGTATCTGTAATCTTGATCTTCTTCTTTACTTCTTGAACTAATTGTAATTTTTCTTCTATCGTCCCAGTGTCTAGTTTCCATTGCAATTTCTATATCACGTTCATGTAGGCTCTGCTGTCTCGTTAATTCGAAATGTAGGGCCTTTTCTAAGTCGTGAAATGAGCCAATATTTTTGATTTCTACTTTATTTCCGCCCTCAATTGATACGTTACCGTCTGCACGCATTGCACCTTCTAACCCAGGTTCTGCAACTCCAAGATTTTCCAATAAATCAGATAGAATGTTTAAGAAAACTCGTACTTGCCTTGGATTTTCAAAGTCAGGATCAGTTACAATTTCAACCAAAGGAGTACCAGCTCGATTGTAATCTACTAAGGTAATTTTTGTTCGGTCTGAAGTTCCTTCATAGATTAAGCGTCCCGGGTCTTCTTCTAATTGAATACGTCTGATTTTGATTTTTTTACCTTCCACATCTACATAGCCTTCTCCGCCAACACTCATGTCGCCATAAACATTCAGCTGTGTAATCTGGAAGTTTTTTGGCAAATCTGGATAAAAGTAATTTTTTCTAAAGAATGCAATTTTTTCAGGAGTTGCACAGTTTAATGCCATTGCAATACTCGTAGCAGATTCTACGGCCTTTTGATTTAATCTTGGAAGAGAACCGGGTAATCCCATACATACAGGACATACGTTATGATTTGGTTCAAATTCACGATAGTTTGCTTTACAAGAACAGAATAATTTACTTTCAAGTTTTGTTAATTGACAGTGAATTTCTAATCCAATTTTTGTCATAATGGCACCTCCGGGATGGTGGTTTTTGTCTCTAATGCATATGCAGCTTGGAATAATGATTTTTCTTCCAAACTATTTGCTATGATTTGCATGCCAATAGGTAATCCGTTAATTACACTGTATGGGACTGAGATTGCGGGTTTTCCAGTAAGATTTGCAGTTACGGTGTTGTAATCTAATAACATCAATGTTACAGGATCATCTATTTTTTCTCCAAATCGGAATGGTTGAACGGGTGCGGTTGGTGCAATGAGATAGTCATATTTTTCAAATGCAGTATTTATTTCCGAAATTAATTTTGATTTAACTTTCAGTGCCTTTAGGAAATATTTGCCTGCATGACCTGCAGAAGGTACAAAACCACCAAGAATTATTCTTCGAGTAACTTCAGGTCCAAATTTTGTCCTTGACTTTGAGATGTAAGAATTGTATTCATAACCTTCGGATTCCATTTCGTAGCCATATCTAATATTATCATAACGTGCAAGATTACTACCTGCCTCAGTAGATGTTATTGTATAATATGCTGCAACAGTGTATGGAATTGTAGGTAAAGATACCTCCTCACATGATGCGCCTAGTCCTTCAAAATCTTGTATAGATTCTTTTGTTGCTGTAGAAACTTCCTGACTGAGCCCATCTGCAGTAGTCATTTCTTTTATTATTCCAATTTTTTTTCCTTCTATACCCTTTTCAATTTCGTTTAGATAGTCAGGGTTTTTGTTATCGATTGTAGTGTCATCGTTTGAATCTTGACCTGCAATAATATTTAGCAAAAATGCATTATCTTTTACAGTTTTAGTCATAGGACCAATCTGTTCAATGCTGTTTGCATATGAGATGAGACCATATCTGCTGATTAATCCATAAGTTGGTTTTAGACCAACTACTGAGCAAAAACTTGCAGGATTTCTTACAGACCCGCCAGTATCGGAGCCTAAAGATGCAAGACACTCATTGGCAGCAACAGATGCAGCACTTCCTCCAGATGATCCTCCTGGCACATAATCAATATTCCATGGGTTTTTGGTTGCACCGTATGCACTAAATTCAGTTGTTAGACCCATTGCAAATTCATCAAGATTTGTTTTTCCAGTAATTACTGCATCTTCGTTATTTAGACGATTTACAACAGTAGCGGTGTAAGGTGCTACAAAATTTTCTAAAATTTTTGATGCACAGGTAGTTTTAGTTCCTGTAATGCAAATATTGTCTTTAATAGATATAGGAAATCCATAACATTTGCCAACTTTTTCATTAGATATAATTTTTTTATCAATTAATTTTGCGTCGTTTATAGCTGAGTCATTTAGTGACAGATATGCATGTACATTTCCATCTATCTTGTTAATTCTATCAATTGTGGCAGAAATGAATTCTTCAACTGTGAACGAGCCAGATTTTACATCGTCTATATACTGTAAAATCGAAGTATTTAGATTCATTTAGTTCATCTTGGGTGCACGAACATAGTGCTCACGGAAGTTCTTTAATGACTCGATTAGTTTCTTATCATGAGGTATGAATTCATCTTTTCTTAATTCTGCCAATAATTTTTCTTGTGATGTAATCTCTTCAGAGGACAGGTCAATTTGATCAAGAATGTCAAAATATTCGAGCATTTTTTTAACTCTTCCAACATGTTCGCCATGATCTTCAAGATCAATTTTCATTAATTTTGCTACTTTGATTATTTCCTCTTCATCAACCAATTTCTTTTCTATTTCCTACTAAAATATAATATAATATGCAATATTGAAACATGTATGAAAGCAGTCTCTCGTATACTAATTTTTAGTGTC